>CAZUNK010000026.1:0-3726 GCA_964622285.1 uncultured Spirochaetia bacterium | reverse complement strand
GAATTCTCGTTGCGAAAATGGGGCAGGATGGCCACGACAGGGGAGCCAAGGTAATTGCAACCAGCTTTGCGGACCTTGGTTTTGACGTTGACGTGGGCACTCTTTTTCAAACCCCCGTGGAAGCGGCAAAGCAGGCGGTGGAGAGCGACGTGCACGTACTGGGCGTCTCCAGCCTTGCAGGTGGACATAAAACACTCGTTCCTGGTTTGATAGATGAGCTTAAGAAACTGGGCCGTGAAGATATGGTTATCGTTGTTGGAGGGGTAATTCCCCAGAAGGACCACGACTTTTTATATAAAGCGGGCGTGGATGAGGTATTTGGTCCCGGAACCGTTATTCCTCACGCTGCGGAGAAGATCCTGAATATTCTTATTAAAGGGCTTTCATAGTCTGTAGTTACTGAAGGGACCTTATAGCTTGAGCGATGGTAAAGGCTGCTAAAAAAAAAGGAAGTTCTTTAAGCGTCCAGCAGTACACGGACGGAATAAAGAGCTGTGACATCAAGGTTCTCAGCAAGGCCATAACCGTCGTGGAAAGCACCCTGGAATCCGACGTTGATACCGCACAGCAGATAATTGAAAAATGCCTTCCCCTTTCCGGAAATTCCATACGCATAGGTGTGTCTGGGGTTCCGGGGGTTGGAAAAAGCACTTTCATTGACGCTTTTGGTACCTACCTGACAGATAAAGTCGGCAGAAAAGTAGCGGTGCTTACCGTTGATCCTTCAAGCCAGATAACAAAGGGCAGCATACTTGGAGACAAGATCAGAATGACCAGGCTTGCAAAAAATCCAAACGCGTACATAAGACCTTCTCCCTCCTCGGGGTTTTTAGGCGGCGTTGCGTCAAGAACTAGAGAGGTAATAGTTCTGTGTGAAGCCGCCGGGTTTGACACTGTAATTATTGAAACCATTGGAGTGGGACAGTCGGAAACCGCGGTCCACCGCATTGTTGATTTTTTTCTGCTGCTTCATCTTGCCGGCGCAGGGGATGAGATACAGGGCATAAAAAGAGGAATAATGGAGCTTGCCGACGCGGTAGTTGTAAACAAGTGCGATGGATCAAATGTGCAGAGCTCTCAGGTGGCAAGAAAGCAGATTGAAAGCGCCTTAAGCCTTTTTCCCGTTGATAGTTCAGGGTGGAAACCCTGCGTGCTTACCTGCTCGTCCCTTGACGGCACGGGAATTGATGATATATGGAAAGTCATAAGCTCGCATAACTCTCTTACCACCGGGTCAGGATATTTTGCAGATAAAAGGCGGGAGCAGGCGATGTACTGGATGCATGAAACTGTGGCGAGAATGCTCAGAGACAGCTTTTATGACTGCGGGAAGGTCAGCAGTTCCATTGAAGAGACGGAAAAAAAAGTCGTGGATGGAAAGATCAGTCCTTTGCATGCGGCGGAAAAGCTGATGAGACTTTACAGGCAGGATAAGTAACAGGGAAGAAAGTGGCGGAGATACCCGTAAATTACACCATAGAAAAGCTGGTCAGGGAAGATATAGACAGGATTCTTGAGATTGAGAATGATTCATTCAGATCCCCCTGGCAGCGTGCTGTATTTGAAACCGAATTTAATAACAAGAACTCCTATAATATCGCCTGCAAGGACGAGGGCAGGGATCTGGTGGGATACTGTCTGTCCTGGCTCATCTACGATGAGGTGCACATTCTGAAAGTTGCAGTGGATGAAAGTTTCAGAAATCAGGGTATTGGCAAAAGGCTGATCATTAAAACTTTAGAGCATTTTATTCCCAGGGGAGCCAGCCATGCAGTTCTGGAGGTCAGGCTGGATAACTATGGAGCAATAAGCCTTTACGAAAAGCTGGGTTTTGAAAGTCTGAGAATAAGAAGGAACTACTACGCATACGCAGAGACGGGGGAAGACGCCCTGGTAATGCTCCTTGACCTGAACGGCTATTGCTGTGGTCTATAAAAAAAGCGAAGGGACCGGAAAATTAACTTCAGTCCCTTCGCTTATGGTTTTTTCAAACAAACTCAGAATGTAGCTGTCTAGTTGTTGTTCCGAGTGTTACAGAAGTCATTATCACCATCAGCGGAGCACTCACTGACGCGATTACCTGACTCAATATTAACTGCTGCTGGGGAGGAGTCATTATCCCGATAAAAGACAAAGCGAAAGGCGTCCAGCAGTCCTGAATCGGTTGCATCTCCTGCATCTCTTAATACGATATAGGCTATTGCGGCTAATGACGGACTCGCACTTGAAACATCAATATTGAAACACTCTTTTCCACTCAAATCAGTACACATGACAGGGCCAATAGGATTGCTAAAACTGTCCTCAAGAGCACTGAAACTGGTTCCCCCATAAGTACTATACTGTTCAAGTGATAACAGCGATGGAACATTGCTGAAATAATTCTGCGTACCTTCAATCTGGTAGCTGGAACTTAATGTTGTCACATAGGCATACATAAATTCCACTGGAATCTGTACCGTGTTAACTGAACTTGGCAGGGTCATTCTGAAATACTGGTCACTAACTCTGAACATATTTGCCTCATTCATATACGGAACAACAGCATCATAACTGCCACTACCAAATAAAGCATTTACTGTATCCTGTAGAGCGGTTTTAGTAGCCGGGACTGCTAACTGGACTGACAATACATTGTCCATTTCATCAACTCTGGAAAGCCACACATTACCAACTGGGTTGCTGCCACCACTTTGTGATAAATCCACATGATCTACTTTTATGTCTGCTAGTGCAGCAGGAGTACTTACGCCTAATGCAGCAGCAGCACGCACTCCCAGTGTTACTCGGGCAGGGTCATTTGAGCCTCTATCAACAGTGAGATCAGGATTTATTCCAAATTCAGCCTGTATGGTCCCTAGTCGAGCTACTAAGGAAGTTTGTACTGTCTCTAAAGAAGTTTCTATGGTTGTTAGTTGAGTTGGTATTTCCCCTAAGTCAGCTTGTGTTTGTACTGTCCCTAAGTCAGTCTGTACATCTGCTAAGTCATCTTGTATCATTCTTATGTTAGCCAGTTGTACGGGCCCTAAGGTCGCTGGTATTCCCCCCAAGGCATTTTGTATGGTCGTTAAGTCAGTTATTACTGTTCCTACGACAGTAGCATCGGCGGGATCTAATTCATCTTGTATGGTCTCTAATTGACCTCTTATCGTCCCTAATTCAGTCTGTACGGTCGTTAGTTGACCTCGTAGGGGATCTGAAACGTCTTTACCGTCATCATTGTCACATGCTACAGCAAAAGCAAGTGCAACGACTGTAATGACTGACACATTCATGAAAAATTTGTAAACTTTGGAAATCATGTAAATCCTCCTTACTCCTTTAATTTTACAGTTAATTTATACTATAAACCATTTCAGATTACATTGTCAACTAAATTTTTTAATTTTTTTAGGGGGGGGGGTAGATAAGAGAAAAACCAGTATTTTAAGAGATTTGAAGTGCGTTATACGTTACAAACTGTTTTTCATAGGATATGATAATAATCAGATATGTTTGGCGTTGGAACAGGCGAACTGATAGTAATACTTATCATTGCGATCCTTATATTGGGACCTAAGGAGATACCGAAAGTTGCCCGCACTATCGGCAGAGCAATGAGAGAGATTAGAAGGGTCAAGGACGATCTGACCCAAAATATAGAGTTTGAAAATGATGCCTCTCCCGAAGCGGAAGCAGAAAAGGGGAATGAAACGACCAAAGATGCCAATCCCGACGCTTAAAGAC
>CAZUNK010000025.1:0-4380 GCA_964622285.1 uncultured Spirochaetia bacterium | reverse complement strand
TTATCTTCTGTTAAAAGAAGGTGGTGAAATGGACTACCGTAAGCTAATGAGCTTACTTTACATGTCCGAAAGGTTATGTATTGAAAGAAAAGGTGAGATATTCTGTAATGCATCATTAGCCATAACTCCTGACGGTCCTGTTGTTTATGAAGTAATGGAGCTAATTAAAGGAAATAAAAAGATAAAAGCTGAAAAAGAATGGGATTTTTATTTAAATAAACCTGAAGGTTATATAATTTCTGTTAAACCTGATATAACTGAAGATGATCTTGGTGAAATGCATGATTATTTCACAGACATAATAGATGAAATATATGACAAATTTGGTCATATGTCCCGCATTGAACTATTGGACTATATGATTGACACCTACCCTGAATGTAGAAATTTCCGTGTCAACGAAAATTTGACTCCAAGTTATATAGATGTTAACATATTGTTAGAATCTTTGGACTATTCAAGACGGAAAATAAGATTGTTTAAAGAAAAGCATAAGGAAAATGAGTTGTGGTCAGAGTGGCATAATAATCATTATTATGAAGAAAGTTTAGAACAAATGGATGAAGAATTATGATAATTTGTGAAGATGGTATTTATTGTGAGGCTGTTAATGCAACATTTAGGAAAGGTTTAGTTGTGGAATTACCTATACCTAATACTGTTATGTCAAAGGCTGCCGTGAATCACTCTCCAAAACCTATAAAACCAGGCTGACTTTCTATGCGTTTGCACCAACTCTCAACGCTTGGGTATTTGGAAAGATCAAAGCCACCCTCACCTGATAACATCACGTAGGGATAACAGGCAATATCGGCAATGGAGTAACTGCTGGCAAAAAAATCATTTTTTGACAGATGATCGTTCATGATCCTGAGTGACTGATCACCTTGATCGTGCAAAGTCTTTAAATGCTGTTTATCATAATTGTCCTCGCCGAGGAATTTGAGAAAATACCTTGAAACGGCAAGATACGGATCAATTGAGGTCTTTCCAAAAATAAGCCACTGCGATATTAAACCGAATTTCAACGGGTCATCCGAGAAATAGTCATTTGGATAATACTTCTTTGCCACATACATCAAAATGGCATTAGACTCCCATATAACGTGGTCTCCATCAGCCAGTACCGGTATTTTGTGATTTGGATTTAGCTTTGCAAAGTCTGCACTTTTGTGCTCTCCTTTGAATATATCAACCGTTGCCTTCTCATACTCAATGCCCAAATGCGATAACAGTAGTCTGACCTTGTAGCAATTTCCCGAAAGTGGGTGGTCGTATAGTTTCATTGTTAGCCTCAATAGAATATATAGGGTAAATCGTTATTATTCCCTAATCCATAATATAGCTGCGAAACCTTTCGTTCTTAAAACTTTCTTCGCCAAATACTTTGAAGACGACTTTCTTATTTGGCAGATAATAAAGCACGTCCGCTTGTGTAAGCACTTTTGAACCTTCAGCCGTGATCACTGTATCCACCATCACCTTTCTTTTGTTGACTTCCCTGACTTGAGCGCTAACCTCAAGCTCAACATTCATAGGAACAGGAGATAGATATTGAAGGTTTATATTTGCTGTAAGACCGATCTTTTTTACCTTGTCAAACATTGCCCAGTAAGCAACTTCATCAACGACCGCACATTGTATTCCGCCGTGTAGAATGCCGGGAAAACCATTAAAATGCAGCTTGGGCTTTATTTTTGTAAAAACCTTGTTCTTCTCATCATCTGCAAAGAATTTCAGTCTCAAGCCGTGTGAATTATTCGGATGGCAGGCAAAGCAGTTATTACCTGGAAAATCAACAAAGGAGTTTTCAATTTCCCTAATCATCTAATCCCTTTCCACTACTTTTGCCACCGCAGCGACCCTTTCATCACCTTCCAGATCAATCAACTTGACCCCCTGTGATACCCTGCCGTAGGTGCTTATACCAGATACTTCCGTCCTGATAACTTTTCCTGTGTGAGTCGTAATTATCATTACTTGCATATCTTTGGTAACCTGAAAAGCGCAAACCACTTTCCCGTTTTTGTCTGTGGTTTTAATTGTCATAACGCCTTTTCCACCACGCTTGGTAATCCTGTAGTTACCCGCAACTGTCCTCTTTCCATACCCCATATCGGTTACCGTCAATATCTGTGCGTCCGCATCCTCTATTGTTTCAAGGCTTACCACCTCGTCACCCTTATCCAGTTTTATGCCAATAACCCCTGTAGCTGTTCTGCCTACTGCCCTTACGCCGTGCTCGTTAAACCTAACTGCCTGCCCATTTTTAGAGGTCAGCAGAATGTCATCATCGCCACTCGTTATTTTTGCCTCAATAAGTTCGTCCTGCTCCCTTATGTTTAAAGCAATTATTCCACCTGTCCTGGGATGCGAATAGGCCATTAGCTTTGTCTTTTTAACAATGCCTCTCTTTGTTGCCATTGTTATATATTTTCCTTCCTCAAACTTTATGACCGGCAGTACTGCCGCTACTTTCTCATCACCTGCCAGATTGAGGAGGTTTACCATCGCCTTGCCTCTCGTTGCCGGACCCGATTCCGGTATCTCATGCACCTTCAGCCAATAGCATCTTCCTTTGTTGGAAAAGAACAGGATGTAATTGTGTCTTGAGGCAGTGAACAGATTTTCAACAAAATCCGAATCTTTAGTGTTCATACCGGTTCTACCTTTTCCACCTCTTCTCTGACTTCTGTAGATACTGAGAGGTGTTGTCTTTATGTATCCCTCATGAGTTATCGTAACAACCATATCTTCATCTGCTATCAGGTCTTCAATGGACATTTCCTTAATGTTCTCTATGATCTCAGTACGACGGTTATCTGCAAATTGTTCTCTAATTTCCGTCAGTTCATCTCTTGCAATGTTCAGTATCAGTTTTTCACTGCCTAGGATCTCTTTAAGTTCTTTGACCAATTTGATCACTTCTTTTCTCTCTTCAATGATCTTGTCAACCTCAAGAGCGGTCAGCCTTTGAAGTCTCATGTCAAGGATCGCCTGCGCCTGCAGGTCAGATAATGAAAGCTTTGACATAAGCCCGTCTTTTGCAACTTTGGGATTGTCAGATTTTCTTATGAGACTGATAACCTCATCAAGGTTATCAAGAGCTGTTTTCAACCCCTCCAGTATGTGCAGCCTTGCTTCCGCTTTTGCAAGGTTAAACTGCGTCCTCCGCGTTATCACCTCTTTTCTGTGCTCTATGAACTGTCCTATACACTCTTTCAGCGATAGCACCTTCGGCTGGCTTCCGACCAATGCGATCATTATTATTCCAAAGGTGGTATGCATTGGGGTGTGCTTGTAAAGTTGGTTCAGAACTACTTCAGAATGCTCCCCTCTTTTTATCTCTATCACGAGCCTTATGCCATCCCTGTCGGATTCGTCCCTTATATCGGATATTCCTTTGATTTTTTCATCCTTGGTAAGCTCCGCTATCTTCTGTGCGAGTTTTGCCTTGTTGACCTGATATGGAAGTTCAGAAACTATTATTATCTCTCTATCACCCTTCTTCTGCTTTTCTATCCGTGCCTTTGCCCTTACGGTCAAAATACCTCTTCCAGTTTCATAAGCCGACTTTATAGCTTCTCTTCCAAGTATGAAACCTCCAGTGGGAAAGTCTGGACCAGGAAGGTGTTTCATCAATTCAGCAACTGTAATTTCCGGATTTTTTATCTGTGCAACAACGGCATCTACCAACTCACCCAAGTTGTGTGGGGGTATATTAGTGGACATCCCCACCGCAATTCCGGAAGCACCGTTAAGTAAAAGGTTTGGCACTTTAGTTGGAAGTACCAGTGGTTCGGATTCGCTCTCATCATAGTTTGGAACAAAATCCACCGTCTCTTTGTCAAGGTCATCAAGCATTTGACCGGCTATCTTCGCCAGTCGGACCTCGGTGTACCTCATGGCAGCAGGGGAATCACCATCTATAGAACCAAAGTTTCCCTGACCATCAACCAAGGTCGTCCTCATTGAAAACTCCTGTGCCATTCTTACAAGCGTGTCATAGATAGCCGAATCACCGTGAGGGTGGTATTTACCCATCACGTCCCCAACTATCCTCGCTGATTTCTTATAGGGTTTGTTCCAGGCGTTCCCAACTTCGTGCATACCGTACAAAATTCTCCGGTGCACCGGTTTCAAGCCATCCCTTACGTCCGGCAACGCCCTACCAACAATGACGCTCATTGAGTAGCTGAGATAAGACTCTTTCATCTCATCTTCAATATTTACGGGTACTATCTGCGGGTCTGTTGACATTAGATATTAAGTCTCCAAAAGTCTAATATTGAGGTAAACAAGTTATTATAGTTTATTGGTTTATAAGGTTTATTTCAAATATTTATATACATCAGATATCGGAAAGAACTAAATAAAAAC
>CAZUNK010000024.1:0-6038 GCA_964622285.1 uncultured Spirochaetia bacterium | reverse complement strand
GGATAGGCACGCTTATAGGCACGCTGCTTGGTTTTTTGTTCTGCTATTTTCTCAAGACCAATGAGGTAATAAGAAATTTAATTCCATTTGATAATCAGATATACCCAATTTCAGAATTTCCTGTTAAAATAAACCTTTTATATTTTATTCTGGTTGCAGCGTGCAGTTTTTTAATATGTTTAGTAGCGACTTTGTATCCTTCTTATAAGGCGTCCGAAAAGGACCCGGTTGAAGTTTTAAGGTATGAATGATGGCGAATGTATTTGAGATTGACAGTATTTGTAAAACCTTTTCAAACAGGAACAACACGGTTGACGCTTTGAGAGGTATAACCCTTGATATACTGAATGGAGAAACCTTCGGTATACAGGGAGTGTCAGGATCCGGTAAGAGCACCTTGCTGCATATACTGGGAACTCTGGAAAAGCCGACGGAAGGCAGAGTGCTGTTTGATGGGATTGACGTTTTTGATCATGACGACAGAGGTTTGTCACGGATCAGAAACGCAAAAATAGGGTTTGTATTTCAGTTCCATTATCTGCTTTCAGACTTCAATGCCCTGGAAAATGTTATGCTTCCCTGTCTTATGAATGGAATGAAAAAAAACATAGCGAAAAAGGTCTCTTCCTCCGCACTGGAAAGAGTTGGCCTGGCGGACAGATTAACCCATAAGCCTGGTGAGCTGTCCGGAGGAGAGCAGCAGAGAGTTGCAGTTGCAAGGTCTGTTGTTCTGGGTCCAAAGGTGGTGCTTGCAGATGAACCAACGGGAAATCTGGATATAAAAACGGGAATGAGCATAATTGATCTCTTTCTGGACCTGAACGAGGAAAAAGGCATTACGTTCGTGATTATTACCCATGACCCTGAAGTGGCCAGTAGATTAAGTAGAACCGCAACCCTGTCGGATGGAAAAATAGTCAATGTTAATTAAGTTTGCACACCTCAGCAGATCAAGGTCCTTATTGGTATTTATCTGTTTATCTTTAGCTTTTTATGCTTATTCGGTTCCTGCTGCCGCGCAGGCTTTCCAGAAAAGTGACGGGACGGAAGGACTGGTCATCTCCGCCGTTAAGGTCCTTGGAAACAGACGGGTCGAAAAGGAACTGATAGAGCTGAACATAAAGACCAAACCCGGAGACAGGTACTCACTTAAAAAAGCCAGGGAAGACATAAAGAGCATTTACAGGCTGGGATATTTTGAGAACGTTTACCTTGAGACAGAGAAAAAGAAAGGCAAGGTGGAGGTTTTTTACGTAGTTGATGAAAAACCCGTGATAGTTGACCTGAGGTTCAGCGGGAACGACAAGGTTAAAGACAGTAGCATTGAAGAGGTAATACAGGTCAAGGAAGGGGAGATCATTGATTTTAAAAAAGTGGACATGAGCCTGAACGCCATAAGAGACCTTTATAAGCAGAGAGGTTTTGTCGGAACGGAAGTTGACTATGAGATCGATCCCGAAGGTGATGGTAAAATAGCTCTTGCATACGATATATCGGAAGGTAAGAAAGCCTATATCAAAAGAGTTACTTTCACTGGAAATGAAAACCTGGAAGATAAAGCGTTTAAAAACAGAATATACTCCAGGCCCAAGGGGTTCTTTTCGTTCTTAACGAAGAAAGGACTGTACAATATTGATGAGATAACAAGAGATAAAGACAGATTGCAGGCCATCTATCTTGACCATGGGTATCTTGACGTCAGCGTAGGCAGTCCTGAAGTAACTTACCTGGAAGATAAAAAAGGTTACGGGGTAAAGTTCGGTATTCAGGAAGGACCGCAGTACAAGGTGGAAGAGGTCCTGTTTGAAGGTGATTTTACACAGACGCCCCAGGAACTTGAAAAAGTAACGAGATTAAAAGCCGGTGAACTGTTCAGCAGTTCCAGGGTAACTAACGATATAAGCAGACTGACAGCATATTTCGGTAACAGGGGCTTTGCCTTTGCAAACGTTGCTCCTCAATTTGCGGTTGATAGGGAAGGTCTGTCGGTAAAGATCAGATATCAGATTGAAAAAGGCAAGAAAGTCTACGTAAGGTACATTGATATAACCGGGAACGTTCATACCAGAGACCAGGTCATACGAAGGCAGATCAGACAGCAGGAGCAGTCTTTGTATAAAGCCATGGACGTTGATTCCATAAGGGCAAGGGTCTCTCGTCTTGGTTTTTTTGAAAGTGACGTTCAGGTGGAGCAGAACAGGGTTGCCGGAGAGGACGACCTTTTAGATATTGCTGTTAAAGTAAGTGAGAAACCAACGGGATTTTTCAGCGTCTCAGGTGGTTTCAGTTCAGTGGAAAATTTCATATTTGCAGGTCAGGTCAGAGAAAACAACCTGTTTGGTTATGGAAAGACCCTCTTGCTGAACTCGCAGATAGGTGGCGTAACAAAGCTGCTGTCCCTTCAGTACTCTGACCCGAATCTCCTGGGCAGTGATTACACGTTTGACGCCACGGCGTTCTATAATGACAGGGAATTCAGGGATTTTGACAGAAAATCCTGGGGAACTTCAATTGGATTTGGAAAACTTCTTTATAGAAATTTTATACCAAGGGTGTCCTATAGATTTGAGAACGTGAAAATATCAGATGTTGATAGAGATGCCAGGTTGATCATTACTGAAAGTGACAGAACGATAAGCAGCCTGTCTTTCAGTTTGATATGGGACACAAGAAATAATGTGCTGGACCCGACCAAAGGCAATCTGTCCTCTTCCACGATTGAATACGCGGGACCGTTCGGTGGAAACACGGATTTTATTAAATACACTCTGTCGGCCAGACAATGGGTTCCCCTCTGGTATGGAACTTTTGTGGCTTTTCGCGGAATATACGGTCTGCTGTCCCTTAAGGACACGGGAAATGACCTGGTGGTAAGTGAGAGGTTCTTTCTTGGAGGGCCAAACGTGTTAAGAGGTTTTGGTTTCAGAAGAGTGGGGGCAAGGGTGCCCACGGAAGATGGGGACTATATAATCATCGGAGGCGTGCAGCAGATGGTGCTTTCTGCTGATTATGTGTTCCCAATACTGAGGTCTGCTGGTTTAAGAGGGGTGGTGTTCTATGAAATGGGAAATACCTTCAACGATGGAGAAGACCTGTCCTTGGATCCATCCGATCTGCGAAAGGACTATGGATTTGGTTTCAGATGGCTGTCTCCCCTTGGTCCTATGAAACTGGAAGTTGGAATTCCCATTGGAAACCGGCTTGTAGATGAAGAATCTTATGAAGTACAATTTACGCTCGGAAGTGTTTTCTGACGTTAAAAAACAGGAGGAGGTTTGTATTATGAGAAAATTTATAAGTTACGCTTTGGTTTTGGCAGTGTTTATGGCACTGACCCCTATTTCTTCCGCTCAGCAGAAGAACAAGGAAGATGCGCCTAAAATAGGTTACGTGGACCTGCAGAGGGTCATTATTGACTCTAAAGCAGGTCAATCTGCCAGAAGTGCTCTTGAGGCTAAATTCAGAAAAAAAGAAGGAATAATTGAACAAGAATCAACCAGACTAAACAAAAGGAAGCAGGATTTTGAAAAAAGATTACCCCAGTTGAGCGAATCTAAAAGAAAGGAAGAAGCCGAGCAGATATATAAGCAGGAAAAAAAGCTCAGAAGGACTTCGGAAGATTTTAGAGAAGAACTTCAAAAAGAATCCGGTGAACTAGAGATAAAGATAAAAAAAGATATTAAAGAAATTGTCGAAAAGACAGCCAAATCTGAAGGTTTCGATATGATTATGGAATGGACTGAAACTAAGAATAAGACTATCAACGAATCTGGAGTTATCTACGCCCGTCCACAGATGGACATTACAGACAAGATCATAGAGGCTTATGACAAAAAACAGTAATTGATATGCTTTTGGACAAAGAACAGATAAAAAATTATATTCCTCACAGGGACCCTTTTCTGTTTGTAGATAAAGTAGTTGAGATAGTAAAAGATACAAAAATAGTGGCCAAGAAGACTTTTCCCAGTAAGCAGGATTTCTTTGCGGGTCATTTTCCGGATTATCCGATCGTGCCGGGGGTAATAATTACTGAATCTTTAGCTCAAAGTGGAGGGATCTTAGTAAATTACTCCTATAAAGGTGAGATTGAAAAAGAAGGGTACTCCAACGCTTTTTTAGTGTCTCTTAACAACTGTAAGTTCAGGCGTCCCGTTTTGCCGGATCAGGAGCTGACCCTGGAAGTAGAGCTTGTAAAAAAAAGAAAACAGCTTTTGTTCTTTAAAGGTACCGCGTTTGTAGATGAACGAAAAGTGGCGGAAGCTGAGATCTCTGCTTCTTTGGTTTAGTTGGTTTAAGCTGTTCAGCTGAGCTACTTATTTGACAAAACAATTAAAGTAAGAAAGATATTGCTTTGCGAGTGGAACACTTGATAGTGCTGGCGTAGCTCAGTGGAAGAGCAGCTGATTTGTAATCAGCCGGTCAGGGGTTCGAATCCCTTCGCCAGCTTACGCTTTGAGATATGGATCTATTAACTTTTTATAATGGGGAGGTGGCTGAGTGGTCAAAAGCAGCAGACTGTAAATCTGCCGGCGTACGCCTACGTAGGTTCGAATCCTGCCCTCCCCATGTAAACGCGGGAGTAGCTCAGTTGGCTAGAGCGTCAGCCTTCCAAGCTGAAGGTCGCGGGTTCGACCCCCGTCTCCCGCTTTTTAATTTTTAAATGCCCATGTAGCTCAGACGGTAGAGCACATCCTTGGTAAGGATGAGGTCGGCGGTTCAAGTCCGCTCGTGGGCTTAAACGACGAACTTTCAATTTTTACAGGTTTATTGCAAAATTATCTTTTAGTTTTGACAAATAAGCTTTCTTGTGATAAACAAAATAAGTTTATATTTTATACAGAAGGGAGTTTGTGGGAAATTAAGATAAGTTAAAAAAAGGCAAAAGAAGAAAAGCAGGAGGAAGAGCAGAGATGTCAAAGGAGAAATTTGAGAGGGGCAAGCCACATTTGAACGTAGGGACGATAGGTCACGTGGACCATGGAAAGACGACGTTAACGGCAGCAATAACGAAGGTACTGTCCAAGGCGGGGCAGGCAGAGTACGTGGAGTTTGAGAACATAGACAAAGCGCCGGAGGAAAGAGAGAGGGGGATAACGATAAGCATAGCACACGTTGAGTACGAGACAGAGAGCAGGCACTATGCGCACGTTGACTGTCCCGGGCACGCAGACTACGTAAAGAACATGATAACGGGAGCGGCGCAGATGGACGGAGCAATACTGGTGGTAAGCGCTCCGGATGGACCGATGCCTCAGACGCGAGAGCACATACTGCTTGCAAAGCAGGTAGGGGTGCCCTATATAGTAGTTGCTCTTAACAAGGTGGACATGCTGGATGATGCGGAACTTCTGGACCTTGTGGAACTTGAGATAAGGGAACTTCTGAGCCAGTACGAGTTTCCCGGGGACGATGTGCCCATAGTGAAGGTAAGCGCGCTGAAGGCACTGGAAGGAGATGCAGAAGGGGAGGAACAGATAAAGGAGCTGATGGGAGAAGTGGACAAGTACATACCAATGCCGGAGCGAGATCTTGACCGGCCGTTTCTGATGGCGATAGAGGACGTGTTCACGATATCGGGAAGAGGAACTGTGGTAACGGGCAGAGTGGAGCGCGGAAAGATAGTTGCAGGGGATGAGATAGAGATAGTGGGGTTCAAGGAGACGCAGAAAACGGTGGCGACAAGTCTGGAGATGTTCCGCAAGATACTGGACGATGCACAGGCGGGGGACAATGTGGGAGTGCTTCTGAGGGGAATAGACAAAGAGGAAGTGGAAAGAGGACAGGTACTGGCGGCGCCGGGAGCAATAAAGCCACACACGCGTTTCAAAGCGGAGGTATACGTACTGAAGAAAGAAGAAGGAGGGAGGCACACGCCGTTTTTTCCAGGATACCGTCCGCAGTTTTACTTCAGAACGACGGACGTAACGGGAGATATAAAGCTGCCGGAAGGAGTTGAGATGGTAATGCCCGGGGACAATATAAACATGGACGTGGAGCTGATAAGTCCTGTGGCAATGGACGAGCAGCTGCGATTT
>CAZUNK010000023.1:0-2103 GCA_964622285.1 uncultured Spirochaetia bacterium | reverse complement strand
GTTTTTGAAAGTTTTGATCAAGATGAAATATCATATAACGGCGGTCTGTGGTCATGGCTTGGTCTTTATTATCTTGATGAATTAGTGGGGTCAAAGTCAGGAAAAAAAATATTAAATGCCCCGAACAACTACATTCTTGAAGTGGAACGGGGGCGGCTTATTTGGAGGGAATACCAATATCACCTTCTTACAACTCCCTTCTATATTTACAGGCACCACGGAGAAGAATCCAGGATGTTACTGACAGGTTCTGTGGGATCTAGAAAGGAGTTGACATGGGAGATTGGAGCCCGTCAGCAATTTGTAAGGTCAAGGGAGTTTATTAAGTTGGTCAACAAGCTCTATGAGGATGAGAGTGGAAATACCAAACTTGGGGTGACTGATAGAACAAAGCCGGGTGGTTTACAAAGATTGATAACTGTATTCCAACAACTGGAACTCACATACGATATTTTCAACATGCCTTATGAAAAGATGATAGAACTGCTTCCGCCTGAATTTGATGCGTGGCTTGATAAAGATTAATCACTCAAATGTGCTGTAAATGCTTAACCCCTAACCTTTTATTTCAAAAGTCTAAATAAGATAAGTGTAACAAACCCTGTAGAGAGGCGAATCACATCTCTCTTCTGTCTTTCAAGGCCTTTGCTATGGTCAGTTCATCTATGTACTCAATATCTCCCCCCATAGGTATGCCGTGGGCAAGCCTTGTAACTTTAATACCAAGGGTTTTTACGAGCTTTGCAATGTATAGAGAGGTTGCTTCCCCTTCCACGCTTGGGTTGGTTGCTATAAGTACTTCCGTGGTTTGGTTGTTTTTAAGGCGGTCTATAAGTTGATTGATGGTCAGGTCGTCTGGACCTATTCCGTCAAGTGGAGATATTGTGCCGTTCAGCACGTGATAAACCCCGTCAAAACTTCTGCTTTTTTCTATTGCTATCAGATCAAGAGGGTCTTCAACCACGCAGATCATAGACCCGTTACGAGAAACGTCGGCACATATACTGCAGGGGTCCTCAGAAGACAGATGAAAGCAAGTGCTGCAGGTACGAACTGAAGATTTTGTTTCCAGTATGGCCCTGGCAAGCCTCTGAGTATAGTCGTTCTTGGATCTCAGGATGTAAAAAGCCAGTCTTGTTGCGTTTTTCTCTCCAATGCCGGGAAGCTTGGCGAGTTCGTCAATGAGTCTGGATATGGGTTTTGGAAGTCCCTGGTGACTCATACCTTATATCAGACCGGGAGGAAGCCCAAGCCCACCTGCGAGCTTTGAAACCTCTTCCTTCATCATTTTCTGTCCCTGACTCAGCGCTTCGTTCACAGCAGCGACAACAAGATCCTGAAGCATATCAATGTCGTTGTCATTTATAATATCCGGTTCAATTTTTATAGAGATGATCTCACCTTTGGCTTTTGCCGTAACGGTTACCATCCCTCCGCCTGATGTGACTTCCAGTTCTTTCTCTCCAACCTCCGACTGCATCTTGTCCATCTGCTCTTTCATCTTTGCAGCCTGCTTCATTAAATTCTTCATGTTTCCGCCAAATTTCATGACCTGTTCTCCTTGTTCGTTGATTGCTTTATTATCTTTCCATTGAAAAGCTTTAATGTTTCTTCAATAATTGAGACTTGGTGTGAGCCGTTATCATCCTGAGCGGCGGGAACATTTTCCGTACTATGGTCTTTCTTGGCTGGTTCCGTGCCGTTCTTCAGTTCAACCCGGACGTTCAGATTAGCTTTTTTATAATGCTTATAGGCAAGTGATTCCAGATCTTCCTGAGAGCTTTTTACCTCCTCAAAGCTGTCTGTAGGCTCGTTGAAAATAATCCTAATGCCGTCTTCATCTTTTTCTATTGAGTCTGCTTTCTCCAGGTGCTGGCTTAAAAGAAACTCTTCTTCGTTGACAAAAGATACAAATGGGTGAGGGGTTTTCTTGGGATCAGCGGGTTCAGGTTCCTTATCATCTTCTGCTGTTTTGTTGATCTTTTGTTCAGCAGGGGAATCTGCCGGGGTATGAGAAGGTCTGGCACTGCGCTTTGTGCTTTCATTTTCTTCGGAGTAGCTTTTGGAGTAGGCCGGCGTAACGGGTGCCGCGGGTGCGTGGGC
>CAZUNK010000022.1:0-2248 GCA_964622285.1 uncultured Spirochaetia bacterium | reverse complement strand
GTGTAAAGTTAAAAGAAAAAGAAGATGAGATTGCAAAGTTAGAAGAGCAACTCAAAACCAAAAAAGCAGAGGCTGATGATATCAGCTCTCGTGTGATTCCAGAATTATTAGCAGAACAAGGATTGTCAGAGATAAAATTAGCTGATGGTTCTAAAGTTTCTGTTAAACAAGAATTTAGGGCAACTCTTCCTAAAGATGAAGTACGAAGAGATGCTGCCTATCAATGGCTTCGAGATCAAGGGTTAGGAGATATTATTAAAAACAATGTCTCTGTAACATTTGGTAAAGGAGAAGATGACAAGGCTCAATCTTTGATTGACCTTGCGGTTGCTAATGGTTACGAGCCAAGTCAGAAATCTGATGTAGCTTGGAATACATTAACAGCCCTGTATGAGGAGCGTGTCAAGGCCGGCCTTGACATGCCTTCTGATGTCTTTAGTCTTTGGATTAAGGACAAAACTAAAATAAGTCGGAAATAACAAACAAAGGATAAAGAAAAATGAGTAAAGAAGTAATGAAAAAAGGATCGGGATCAGTAGCTTTGTTCGCAGACGATGCGGCTACAGGTTTTGATAACATGACGCAAGATGATCTTGCGTTGCCGTATGTCAGGATCTTGGGTCAGTTATCGGCGCAGGTGAACGAAGGGGATGGTAAATACATCGAGGGTGCTAAACCTGGGATGATTTATAATAACGTTACCCATGAAATTTTTGATGGGAAGAAAGGTATTAAGGTGGTGCCTTGTTATTATAAAAAAGACTATCCAGAAAAAAGCGACAAAGGAGATGGGAATCCATTAACAGTGGCTACTCACCTACCTAATAGTCCAATAATCAAGACAGGTAAAAGAGAAGGATCTAAGATTAGATTACCAAATGGTAATTATCTTGAAGAAACTGCTTATTACTATGTTTTGATGGAAACAAAAGCAGGTGGTATGACGCCAGCGTTGATTACTATGAAATCATCGCAGCTTTCTGTCAGCAAAAATTGGAATTCTATGATGAAGACCATACAAATTGAGGACGGAAAAGGCGGCTTTGTTACGCCACCAATGCATGCAGTTGTGTATAATTTAGCATCAGCAATACAAAAGAACGACAAAGGTTCTTGGTATGGCTGGTCAATTACACAAGACCGAATTATGGGACAAGAGGACAAAGGATTGTACAAAAGTGCAAAAGACTTTTCTTCTAGTGTCTCGGACGGAACCGTGCAAGCAAAAGCCGATGTGGAAGAGAAGTCGGATAGTACACCATACTAACCGTTACCTAAATCATAGAGGTGGCGATTTTTTTATCGCTGCCTCTTTACAAAGAAAAAAGAAATGATAATAAAAAAAGATAAATTCAAAAATATATTTCAAGGACTTGATATAGCATATGGACAATACCAACCAGGAGATCGCGGCGAGAACGGAAAGCAGCAAGGCAAAGCTTTTATTGTACGTGGCACCGTCACCGAAGATCACTGGAGTAAGCACCTCAACGGTGAAGGACCAGCCCTTGGTATCATCCCTATTACACAAAACAATGATTGTAGGTGGGGCTGTATTGATATTGACGAATATAACTTTGATCACACTAGCCTCATTAAGAGTATTCGGAATCATAAACTCCCCTTAATAGTTTGCCGTAGTAAATCAGGCGGCGCACACGTATTTTTATTTACCAAAGAAAATATTCCTGCATCTTTGATGCAATCTAAATTAAAAGAGATGGCAATCATACTTGGGTATGAAGGGTCAGAAATTTTTCCAAAACAAACAGAAATATTAGTGGAACGTGGGGACACTGGTAACTTCTTAAACTTACCCTACTACAATAACACGAAAGGATTAAGATATGCGATTGATGATAACGGTGATGCTCTTGCACTTGAGCAGTTTTATACTGCGTATGATAAGTATAGTTGCACCAGAGGAGATGTCGAAGGAATTCGAGTTGCAGAAAAAAAGAGAGAAGAGGCTTTCCCTTTGGGACCGCCGTGTCTAAACAAGTTAGCTGTAACAGGATTCGGACAAGGATCTAGAAACAATGCTTTGTTTAACATAGCAGTTTTTTATAAACAATCTGAACCTGATACTTGGGAAGATAAAATAGTAGAAGCAAATTTAAAATACATGGACCCACCATTAAGTAATAGTGAAGTTCAGCAGTTAATTAAATCTGTAAATAGAAAAGGTTATGACAAATATAGATGCAAGGATGCACCAATAAATGCTGTATGTCAATCAGGACTCTGC
>CAZUNK010000021.1:0-2733 GCA_964622285.1 uncultured Spirochaetia bacterium | reverse complement strand
AGTTACGAAGAGGTGCAAAGGAGCGTCAGCGCCCTGACCGATGAACTAGGCGGGATAGATCTGCTTGTGAACAACGCCGGTATTACTAAAGATGGAATGTTCTTAAGAATGAGGGAACAGGACTGGGATTCAGTATTTGATATAAATATAAGAGGTGCTTTTAACTGCACCAAGGTCGTTATCAGAAACATGAGCAGGAACAGATACGGAAGGATAGTTAACATTGTATCGGTCGTGGGCGAGATGGGCAACGCAGGTCAGGTGAACTACTCCTCAACAAAAGCCGGCCTGATAGGATTTACCAAGTCAGTTGCAAAGGAGTTCGCCTCAAGAGGTATAACGGTCAACGCGGTAAGTCCTGGTTTTATTGAAACTGATATTACACAGGGACTGTCACCTGAGCTGAAAAAAAAATACCTGGAGTCCATTCCCCTGGGCAGATTTGGTCAGCCTGAGGACGTGTCAGGGGTTGTAATGTTTTTATTATCTGATAATGCTTCTTATATTACAGGTGAAGTTATAAGGGTAAATGGTGGACTGTATACTTAGAAGTATGTATAAATAGTGTAATATGAAATGAAAATATTTTTAGAACAGGAGGATTTCATTTAATGTCAGAGCAGGAAATATTAGCAAAAGTCAAAGAGCTGGTTGCTAACCAGCTGGGAAAATCACAGGATGAAGTGACGCCGGATTCGTCGTTCATTGAAGATCTGGACGCTGACTCACTGGACCTGGTTGAACTCATCATGTCAATGGAAGATGAATACGGATTGGAGATATCGGATGAAGATGCGGAGAATATTACGACCGTAAAAGATGCAGTCAAATTCATTGCACAGCACACGGAATAGATGAGCAGAAGAAGGGTAGTTATAACCGGAGTTGGACTTATAACGCCTCTTGGGGTCGGTACCGCCAACACCTGGGAATCTATCTGTAAGGGGCGAAGTGGGATCACAAAAATAGACAGATTTGATCCCACAGATCACAAAACTCAGATAGCAGGGCAGATAAGCGGCTTTGATCCGCTGAAGTACATAAGTTCCAAAGAAGCAAAGAGAAATGATGATTTCATTAATTTCTCAATTGCGGCTACCAAGCTCTCCTTAGAGGATGCGGGACTTGAAATAGATGACGAGCTTTCTCCTATGGCCGGCTGCGTGGTCGCTTCCGGAATCGGAGGAATGCGCAGCTACTATGAAACCGTTATGACCCTGGAGAAAAAAGGTCCTTCACGGATGTCCCCTTTTTTCATTCCCAATATCATTACAAACATGGCGGCTGGATACGCGTCAATAATTTTTAACGCGAAGGGACCTAACTGCTGCACGACTACGGCCTGCGCGGCAAGTGGTCACGCGCTGTCTTTGTCACAGATGCTTATTCAGAGAGGGGACGCTCACGTAATGATAACGGGAGGTACGGAAGCTCCCATTATTCCAATAACCATAGGTGGCTTTAACGCCATGAGGGCTCTTTCCACAAGGAACGACGACCCTGAGGCCGCGTCCCGTCCTTTTGATAAGGACCGGGATGGTTTCATCATATCCGAGGGCGCCGGTACGCTGATTCTTGAGGAGCTGGAGCATGCCAAAAAACGTGGTGCAAGGATTTATGCCGAGCTGCTCGGAAGCGGAATGAGCGGGGACGGAGGACATATAACCGCCCCGACCCTTGACGGACCGGTGAGATCAATGCAAAGTGCCCTTAAAGACGCCCGGATAGACTGTAGTGAAATTGACTATATAAACGCACACGGTACTTCAACGACGCTAAATGACGTTAACGAAACCAATGCGGTAAAAGAAGTTTTTGGTGAGCACGCTTATAAGATCCCCGTCAGCTCCACTAAATCCATGACCGGGCATATGCTGGGCGCAGCGGGAGTTGTTGAGGCTTCCATATCAGTTCTGTCCATTTACAACGGAGTGGTGCCGCCTACCATAAATCTCTGCGAGCCTGATCCGGAGTGTGATCTGGATTACGTGCCGAATGAAATGAGAGATAACAGTATTAAGACCGTAATGAGCAACTCCTACGGTTTTGGAGGAACTAACTCAAGCGTGGTGCTGAGAAAATTTGATTAGATCAAAAGACCTGAGGAGCTTGGGTAAAGATTCAGTCCTTACCGTGCTTTGACGCAGGTGAAGTTTAAAGTTGCTTTAGCATAATTTAATTTTAAAAGGGTGCAAAATGTCTACTGATAAAATAAACAAACTCAAAACCAAAATTACCGCTGGCGGGGAAGATTACGATATTTTCTCCTTAAAGCTGCTTGAGAAAAGCACAGGCTGCGACCTGTCCGCTCTGCCGGTTTCCATAAAGATCCTGCTTGAGAACGTTATTAGGAACTATGATGGAGAGGCCATAAATGACGGTCACATTGAGCTGCTGGCAAACTGGGCCCCTAAGAACAGTAAGCCCAAAGAGGTTCCCTACAAGCCCGCAAGAGTGATACTTCAGGATTTTACGGGTGTGCCCTGCGTTGTGGACCTGGCCTCAATGAGATCGGTGGTAAAAGAGGTGGGCGGAGACCCGGAGGATATAAATCCGATTGTTCCCGTTGATCTTGTGATCGATCACTCAGTTCAGGTTGATTATTTTGCAAAACAGGACGCCTTTCAGAAAAACGTGGAACGTGAATATGAAAGAAACCAGGAAAGATACCAGTTTTTAAAATGGGCGCAGGAGTCCTTTGACAACTTCAGAGCGGTCCCTCCCGGTAACGGC
>CAZUNK010000020.1:0-18612 GCA_964622285.1 uncultured Spirochaetia bacterium | reverse complement strand
TTAAATAGATTTCAATAACAAGGGGAGGATAAATGACTAAAAACACTATTAATAAAGTATCGTTAAATGAAGCAAGAGATGAAGTAAATGCTAATTTTAAATATTTTCAGTCCCGACTTTCCGAACTGAAGAAATTACATCCAAACGAATTTGCATTGATTCATAAGAAGAAGATCATAGAGTTTTTTGAAAGTGAAAATGACGCTATTAAAATTGGCATGAAACAATATGGAGAAGGCCGTTTCTCAGTTCAGCAAGTTGTCGATACGCCCATTGATTTAGGTTATCAGTCTGATGTCATCATTTAATACGATTCTAAATGAAAATAGACAGTTTATTGTCAAGGTCAAGGTAATTAAACCCTCTGAACTACAAGAATACAAAAAAGGGAAAGCACAAAAATTATTTTTCAAAGCAAAACCCAAAAGAGCGTTAATTGATACAGGTGCTGCCAAGAGTTGCATCTCTCAGGAATATGCTGAGGAGCTTGGTTTATTTCCGATTTCCAAGGCAAATATTATTACTGCAAGTAACGTTTGTCAGGTGGATGAATATAAAGTTGATATCGCCATCCATGTTGAGATCGCTACAATAAAACCGGTTAAGAAAGAAGACGGTGAAACAAGTACTGAACAGGTTGTTATTGGTGAGGAAAATTGGGCTCATGTGCAACATAAAGTTAATTCGCTTCCATCAATTGGAGAAGACAGAGGTTTTGATGTTATTCTGGGTATGGACATACTTTCCAAGATGCACATAACCATATTCAATAAACAAATCATTATGTCTTTTTAAGTATGAAAAGTTTCCCTTTTTGAAACAGACTATATTAATTTGGTGGAGATGAGGGGAATCGAACCCCCGACCTCTGCGGTGCGAACGCAGCGCTCTCCCATACTGAGCTACATCCCCGCTGGATCAAACTTCTTAGATAATCTACAGTATGTAAATGTAGTTGTAATCATATTTTGTAAAATTTTTGCAGCAAACCCGTGCGAGGCTGTAAGATATTTCCATGAGATATAGGAATCTGGGTGATACTGAACTGAGCATCTCCGAGGTAGGCCTTGGTACCTGGAACTACGAAGGTGGAATCACTCCGCTGAAAAAAGGATTGGAACTTGGAGTGAACTTCATTGACACTGCAGAGGGGTATTACACGGAGGACGTGGTGGGTGAGGCGGTGAACGGTGTCAGGGAAGATGTGGTAATTGCAACTAAAGTATCAGGAAAGCACCTTGATTACGACGGCGTTCTGCGCGCGTGTGAGAGCAGCCTTGAAAAACTGCGAACGGACTTTATTGATCTATATCAGATACACTGGCCAAATCCCTCTTTTCCGATACAGGGAACTATGAAGGCAATGGAGAGACTGGTTGACGAGGGAACAGTTGGGTACATAGGGGTGAGCAATTTTTCCCTTAGCGAGATGCTGGAAGCGCAGCGTTTTCTGCCAAACTATAAAATTCAGTCTAATCAGGTCCTGTATAATCTGAACTCAAGGGAGATTGAAGAAGAGCTTCTTCCTTATTGTGATGAGAACAATGTTACCATAATTGCCTACACGCCACTTGACTCAGGCAGGCTTTGCAGAACGGGTGGACCTGCGAACACAGAAAAATACAGAGCCCTGTTTGAGATCGCCAGGGACAAGGGAAAAACTCCAGGGCAGGTATCACTTAACTGGTGCCTGAGACATAAAAGCGTGGTGGTTATTCCAAAATCTAACTCCACTGAAAGAACTGAGGAGAACTGCGGCGCCTCCGGGTGGGATCTGACCGAGCAGGAGGTGCAGAAACTGAATGGCCTGTTCTTAAGTTAAATATTTTATCTGTTAAAAATGCCTCTGATGGTTTATTATATAAAAGATTGATATTAAATAGTTCAAGGAGACTGTAAGGATATGAAGAGTTTTAAACGAGTGTTACCTGGTTTGTTCATGCTGAGCACTGTCCTTTGTGCCCTTCTTTTTTCGTCTGAAAACGCATATGCGCAGGAACTTAACTCAGGCGATTCAGCATGGATACTTATCTCAACCGGTCTAGTGCTTTTTATGATGATCCCAGGTCTTGCAATGTTTTACGGCGGGCTTGTACACAGAAAGAACGTGCTTTCCGTATTTATGCAGTGCCTTTCAATTACGGCGGTAGTTACGATCATCTGGACGCTTTTTGGCTATAGCCTGACATTTGGGTCAGGGGGCATGACCGCGGGAGAAGTCACCTTTAATTCATTCATAGGAGATATGAGCAAAGTGTTTTTAAGCGGAGTTGGTGCCGACTCTCTCTCAGGAACAATACCCGAGGTGCTTTTCTTTGCCTTTCAGCTTACTTTTGCGATCATCACCCCGGGACTTATCGTTGGTGCCTTTGCCGAGAGAATGAAATTTTCAGCAATGCTGCTCTTTACGGCTTTATGGGTAACGCTTTGTTATTTTCCCGTGGCTCACATGGTCTGGGGTGGGGAAGGGTCTTATTTTGGAGATATGGGAGTGTTTGATTTTGCAGGAGGGATAGTAGTTCATATTACCGCCGGTATAGCTGCTCTGGTTGCCGCCATAGTTATTGGGGCCCGAAGGGGATTTCCCGGTCACCTCTCGCTTCCGCACAACCTGACGATGACTTTAGTGGGAACCGCAATGCTGTGGGTGGGATGGTTCGGGTTTAACGGAGGCAGTGCCCTGGCTGCAAATGGACAGGCTGCCATGGCCGTTGTGGTAACTCAGATATCCCCCTGTACGGCTGCACTTACATGGATAATCATAGAATGGATAAAGAACGGTAAACCGAGCGCCCTTGGCTTTGCAACTGGTGCGATAGCTGGACTGGCCGCCATTACGCCGGCCTCAGGTACTGTGGGACCGTTTGGTGCGATCGTTATAGGGTTTGTTTCATCTGTAATGGCTTACATCTTTGCAACGGTAATTAAGTTCAAATTCAAATATGACGATGCACTTGACGTTGTGGGAGTTCACGGAATTGGCGGTTTTGTGGGAATTATCCTGGTCTCGTTTCTTGCCTCATCTAAATTTGGAGGTTCCGAAGAGTCTCTTAACATTGCAGGGCAGTTTGGAGTGCAGATTTATGCTGCTGTGTTTGTAATGGTGTATACGGCTATAATAAGCTACATAATACTGAAAGTAGTTGATCTTATGGTGGGACTTAGAGTTACGGACGAGGAAGAGCTTGAAGGGCTTGACGTTGCTGACCATGGGGAAGTTGGATACGACCTGTAAAAATTTAGGGAATTATATAACGGACTCCACGGTATAAATAGTTGTATTTTAGATATAACATGGAGGAAACAAAAAAAACAATCAGGGTAAAAGCACAGAAACAAATCTGTCATACTTTGTATGAGTAAACGGTCTGATAAGATTAAAGTAACGCTTGAGAAAACTGAAAAATTAGAGAGGTGTAAAATTATGAACAGAACAGGACAGGACAGAACAGAACAGAACAGAACAGAACAGAACAGAACAGAACAGAACAGAACAGAACAGAACAGAACAGAACAGAACAATATTCTGTACCTGAATCTGTTAACAAAGTCAATAAATGCAATGTTCTAAATCGTACTATTTTCTGTAATGACAACCTAGATGTAATGCAGGGTATAACCCCTGATTATCTTAACGCAGTCAATTCTTCATCTGATAAACAAGAAGCAATACAAGGTATAAACTCTGATTGTATTGACCTTATATACCTTGATCCTCCATTTAACAAAAAGAAGGTATTCACCGCTCCGATAGGAAGTAATGCGGATGGAGCAAGTTTTAAGGATATATTCAGAGAAGAAGATATTAAAGAGGAATGGATAGATGCTATTAAGGGAAATAAGAAGTATAAAGAGCTATCCACCTTTCTTGAATGTGTTAAGGTTATGGAGGGTGGATTATCTTATAACTACTGTTACTTGACTTATATGGCAATCCGATTGATTGCAATGAAGAGAGTGTTGAAAGACACCGGGTCAATATATCTTCATTGTGATCAAACAATGAGCCATTATTTAAAACTACTTTTAGATTGTATATTTGGTGAAAAGAATTTCAGGAATGAAATCATTTGGAGGTATGGCAAGATGCAGAATGCATCTAAAAATTACCCCAGAAATAATGACTGTATATTGTTTTATACTAAATCAGATAACTATACTTTTAATGTTTTAAAAGGTGCTGAAAGTGAATACAAAGAACGGTGGAAAAAATATATAAGAAATAACAAGATATTTTATGGAAATGTGAAACATAAAAAAGACAAGATGTTAATGGGTAGAATAAAAAAGATCGGTGAGACGGAATCTTTAAATGATAACACCGTGTTATACGATTTTGATAAGGAGTATAAGGCGTTAGATAATAATTGGTATATATCTATTATTAAAGGAAATGACAAACAACGAACAGGGTATCCCACTCAGAAACCATTAACTTTACTTGAACGCATTATTGAGGCCTCTTCCAACAAAGGAGATGTAGTTCTTGATCCGTTTTGTGGATGTGCCACCACTTGTGTAGCTGCAGAGAAACTACATAGAAGATGGATAGGCATAGATGTCTCTATTAAAGCATATGAATTGGTTAAGGAAAGGTTAGAAAAAGAAGTAGCTGACCCAGAAGATTTGTTTAAGTTTTCTAACATTATAAACTTCAAAACGGACCCACCTGAAAGAACGGATCAAGGTGGATATGACGACGTAGACAAGAGCTATGTTTATATCGCGGTTAATGATGATAATGTAAAATTGAAAGATTGGTTTAAGGTAGGAGTATCAATAAATCCAGAAAACAGAATTAAAACTGCTTTTGATCCCTTCGGATCAACACGGATAATACACAAAGTGTTAAAAGAAAATTACAGAGAGACAGAAAGACACATACACAACAAACATGAATCTAACGGTGAGTGGGTTACAGGTGTGGGTTTTGATACTTTAAAAAAAGAAATAGATGAGTATGTTGGTAAAGAACCGGACCAATAAGGGCTTGTGTAAGCAATAAATTGTTTTGTGTATTAAAGTATATTATCCCCATTTTTTTTAAGAGATAGGAGCAACTGGTTAAGATCAGAATCCCAATTCCATGAATGCCGAAACAAATAAACTGTGTAAATGTGGCTATAAACTTGGGGACCCGTGGATAGTGCCAAAATCAATCCATTCCTTCTGGGGGCTTTTGATAGTCAGCATTGGTATCAGTCATCCACCAACACAGCTCAGACTTCAATGCGAAAAATGCGGGGTGGTGCTTAAAGTAATAACGGACAGAAAAGAGCTAAAGGGGCACGCCTACCATTAGCCTTGCCTACATCTTGTACTTGCCAAAGTCTTCGTCGGACATTTTGGAGAGTACGTCCTTTACCTTTTCCTTATCGTCGTCAATCTCGATCTGCTGAGCGTTCTCAATGACTTTTTTGCTCACGTATATTGGAGCGCCGGACCTTATAGCAACTGCTATGGCGTCACTTGGTCTTGCGTCAAACACGTGTTCCTTGCCTTTGTTCTTCAAATATATGGTTGCATAAAAAGTATTGTCCTTCAGGTCAGAGACCTCAATTTTGGAAAGTTTAAAGTCCAGCTTGTCAAATATGTTCTTCATAAGGTCGTGGGTTATGGGACGAGCGCGGTGGACCTGCTCCAGTTCCATTGCAATGGAACTGGCCTCCATAAAACCAACCCAGATCGGAAGAATATTGTTTCCATCTTCGCTCTTTAATATAACTATCGGGCTGTTGGTAAGAGGGTCTATTGCTATTCCCGTAACCTTCATTTCCTGAAACATATTATCACCAGTCAGTTTATTATTACTCCTCTTAAGGAATTAGGCAATCCTTCTTTCACCCTGACCTTCGCAAGGCGGCCTATCAGGTCTTTACTGCCTTTGAAATTCACAATTCTGTTATGGGTCGTTCTGCCGGAAAGGTCCCCCTCACCGTGTCTGCTCTCGCCCTCCACTAAAACTTCCTCCGCCGTTCCCACGCGTCCCAGATTCTGCTCCAGAGTGTAGCTTCTTTGAATCTGCTGATAATCTTTCAACCTTTGTCCGGAAACGTCACTGTCCACCCCTTTTTCCTTGGCAAGCTGCTCGCCTGGAGTCCCGGGCCTTGGTGAGAACTTAAAAGAGAACGAGCTTTCAAACTTTACTTCCTCAAGCAGCTTCATTGTCTGCTGAAAGTCAGAGTCCTCTTCTCCCGGAAAACCCACGATTATATCAGATGAAACTGCAAGATCGGGCATAGCGTCCTTCAGCCTGCTGACGCAGTCTACAAACCACTCTCTCGTGTAGGTTCTGTTCATCAGTTTTAAGACTTTGTTTGATCCGGACTGCACGGGCAGGTGTATGTGCCTGCATACGGCTCTGACTTCCTTCATTGCGCCGATCATGCGCTTTGTTATATCTCTTGGATAAGAGGTTGTAAACCTTAATCTCTCAAGTCCTTCAAGCTCCCCCACGATCCTCAGCAGGTCGCCGAACTTGTACTTATCATGTTTCCATGAATTGACCGTCTGACCTATAAGGGTGATCTCCTTTACGCCTTTTGACAGAAGGTAAATGGTCTCTCTTATTATATCCTCCGCGGGTCTGTTAAGTTCACTGCCCCTGACCGACGGTACAACGCAGTAGGTGCATCTTTTGTTACACCCCTGCTGTATTGAGACATAGCCGGTTACTTTGCCGCTCTCGTGATACGGAACAACCTCAAAAGCCTCCTGTACGTCAAAGGAGGTTTCAACCGGCCTTGACCGCTTTATCTCTATGTCCGATATGATCTCCGGCAGCTTTGCAATTGACCTTGGACCAAGTACAAAGTCCAGGTGTGGTATCTGCCTTAGCAGCTTATCTCCGTAAAGCTGCGCAACGCATCCCGCAGCGCCTATGATGACCTCGGGTTTTCTTTTCTTGATGTGCTTGAACCTTCCAATGCTGCTCAGTGCTTTCTGATCGGCTTTTTCTCTTATTGCGCAGGTATTTACAATTATGCAGTCGGCACTGTTCGGGTCGTCTGTAAGCTCTGCGCCAAGTGCGTTATGAATACGGTCGGAATCGTATTCGTTCATCTGGCAGCCGTAAGTTTCCAAATACAGATATTTTTTTTCCATCGGACGGTCTTTTAAAATGTAACGATAATGGTTTTTAAGTCAACACGGAGGCAAGTCAGGGCAGCTTTGCTCACTTTGGCTTTACAGAATGGTTATAAACACAGCGTACCTTGAACTTGATCATGGTTTTAAGTAAAATGCTTTTTAAAGTTAATATCAATACAGGTGGGTTTAATTACAGGTTATGAAAACCAGCGTACGAATCAGGTGGACAATTTATGGAGTAGTAGTGTTGATCCTCTCAGTCATATCCTTTACTCCGCTGGTAATTCCTTATGGGGTGGCAGAGCCGTATTTTCTGGGACTGCCAAGGACCCTCTGGGCGGGGCTTTTAATATCACTTTCCATATACGTGATACTTGTTCTGGCAATGATAACGACGGACGGTGATAAAAAATAACTCTCCCGCCTTGTAAAAATAGACGCAGATGAACACGGGAACAACTTTTGTAACAGTTGCTGGAATTTACCTTGTGGTGCTGATAAGCCTTGCCGTTCTGGGAAACAGGCGCAACAAAGGGGATGAGCATCAGTTTTTTCTTGCAGGTGGCAACCTTGGAACGATCATTGGTTTTCTGACGTTTTTTGCCACGCTGTACAGCACTTTCATTTTAATAGGTATGCCTAACTTTTTCCGCGTGCATGGAATTGCAACGTGGATATTTTTAGGTGTGACCGATATGGCTCTGGCGGTCTTTACGCTCTGGCTCTCGCTGAAGCTGAGAAAAAGAATAGCCGCGTCGGAGTTTCGCAGCATGTCGGGCCTGCTCAGAGAAACTTTTGGTTCTCCCGGAATAATAGTTTACGTAGTGGGACTTGTGATATTTCTTGTTCCCTACATAGCGATTCAGATCAAAGGAGCGTCCGGGCTTCTTGCCAGCGTCGTGGACCTTCACATCACCCTGTTTGGTGGTCCCATTCCCCAGTGGGGCTGGGCGGTCATTATTCTGGTGCTTATGTACCTGTATTCATCAATAGGGGGACTAAGGGGCATTATGTACTGTGACTCACTGCAGGGGATCATGCTTTTTACCGTTATATGGATAATGGCTGCGATCGTTCTGTTGGACTTTGGAGGAGTTGGAAAACTGGTCCAGGCAGTGTCGGAAACAAAGCCGGAGCTGCTGTCGGCTCCTGGTCCCAAGGGACTGCTGTCGGTGCAGTGGCTTATAGTGGGATTTATATCAATTGTTCTGCTGCCATTGTCGCAGCCTCAGCTCACCGCAAGGCTCAGTATACTTAAGGGACTGGAGGAAAGGCGCAAAGTCCCGGTCCTGCATGCTTCCTTTACTTTTCTTCTTCTTATAGCCGGACTTATAATCGGACTTTATGGCGCAGTTGCCATACCTGCTAAGGACGGACCTGAGTTCATCGGTAAGCTGATACTTGAGCAGCACGCCATAATTGGCGCTATTGCTCTTATAGGAATTCTGGCGGCTGCTATGTCAACTTCCGATTCTCAGTTCTTTGCCCTCGGGTCTGAGATCAACAACGCTTTTGCCAGGATCAGCAGAAGGCTGCAGATATCCCCAATAGTGTTTGTAAAGATAATTATACTGGTGTTCTGCATTGCTTCTTTCGTCGTTGCCATTAAAAGTTCCAAAGATCTGATATCACTGGCCGTGAATGGATTTATGGGAACGGCTCTGATGGCTCCTATGATCCTGACCTCTGTTCTGTTCAAGCAGAAAAAGTTCGGTCCACTGATACCGATCGTTACCGCGGTCAGTCTGGGATTGTTCCTGATGTCCCTTTTTGGTCTGATAGTGCCGAAAATGGTTTTAGGACTGCGCACAGACCTTGCCCTGCTTATTATAAACAGCGTGGTTGCAACTGCCTCAGGTTTGTCCAGTCTACGCTCCTCTTAAGGGACAAAGCGTAAGAACTAATCTTTATCTTTAGCTGTTTCCGTTTTCCACTTAGATGGTTTTTCATGCGGTTACTTGAGTTAGATGGAAAGTTCCTTAAAAAAGGGACATTAATACAACGCTTATTCTTAATTTTGATAATCATACATCTTTAGAGGAATATAGTTATGTTTTCTATGAAAAAGCAATGGTAAGAACAATGAAGTATTATATTATAAGGTTTGCTTAGTAGGTATGAAGAGTTTAAACAAATAGTAGAGGTGAGGTAATGACTAACAAAAATCCAGATTTACCTTCAATGGCAGATGTTAAAGATATTGCTAAATACTTTATTTATCGGTCTCAAGAGGTAAAAAGACCTATTACAAATTTAAAATTACAAAAGTTAGTATACTATGCTCAAGCATGGTATTTAGTGTTTTTTGATAAAGAATTATATAATAATACAATAGAAGCGTGGATACACGGTCCTGTTGTCCCGAGTTTATATCAAGAATATAAGAAGTTTGGATTTAAAGAGATAAAACTTCCTATAAGTAATTTATCGGAAATAAATTTACCTGAAGATATTAAAGTTCATTTAAACGATGTATGGGACGCTTATGGTATCTATGATTCAAAATACTTAGAAATGCTTACGCACTGTGAGGAGCCGTGGCAGGAAGCACGTTTAGGACTTGATGCAGATGAACCAGGCAATCAAGAAATTTCTACCGACACTATGAAAAAGTATTACACCTTTAGAATGAATGATGCCGCAAAAGAATCATCCAGTTCCGCCAGTTAGACCTCCTATGTGGGAAGAACTTTCAGATTTGCTATATAAATTCCAAAACTTAAATATAAAAAGCGGTCAGGGGGCAACACAAATAACTATCTGAGTTCAAGGTAAGCAGTTTTTCTCCACTCTATTACTGAAAGACGGCAAGGAACATACCAGCGGCAACTGCTGATCCCACCACGCCTGCAACGTTTGGTCCCATTGCGTGCATAAGCAGAACGTTCTGTGGGTCTTCTCTTGCTCCCATGTCCTGAGAAACCCTTGCTGCCATGGGAACGGCGGAAACTCCAGCAGAACCGATCAGGGGGTTGAGCTTCGTTGGGGAGAAAAGGTTCATGAACTTCGCCATAAGTATTCCTGAAGCGGTGCCTATGCTGAAAGCAACAATTCCCAGCAGCAGAATCCCTAAAGTTTCTATTGAAAGAAACTCATTAGCCAGCAGCTTTGAGCCGACCCCAAGTCCCAGAAAGATCGTCGTTATGTTTATAAGTGCGTTACGGGTCGTATCAGACAGCCTTTCAACTACGCCGCATTCTCTCATTAAGTTACCGAACATGAAAAACCCAATAAGCGGCGCGGCGCTGGGCAGCAGTAAAGCACAAAGAGTGAGGGCCATCAGAGGGAACATGATCTTTTCAACTTTTCCCACCGGCCTTAGCTGCCTCATTTTTATTTTCCTCTCCTCTGTTGTCGTCAGAAGTTTCATTATAGGAGGCTGAATTACAGGCACAAGCGCCATATATGAGTAAGCGGCTATGGAAACAGCTCCAAGCAGCCTTGGCGAGAGCCGAGAGGACAGGTATATCGCAGTTGGTCCATCAGCGCCCCCTATGATACCAATGGAGGCAGCGTCCCTGAAAGAAAAATCAATTCCCGGAACGTACTGAGCAAGCGCAATGGCACCTACGAACGTTGTGAAGATCCCGAACTGAGCGGCTCCTCCGAGCAGTATGGTCTTTGGATTTGCAAGAAGGGGTCCGAAGTCGGTCAGTGCTCCCACCCCCATGAAAATTATCAAAGGAAAAATGCCGGTTTTAATGCCTATATCGTATATATAAAAAATAATTCCTCCCGGTTCACTTATTCCGGCAATGGGGATGTTGGATAAAATGCACCCGAAAGAGATAGTCACCAGCAGCAGCGGCTCAAATTTTTTCGCAATTCCCAGGTAAAGAAGTAAAAATCCAATGGCTATCATCAGCAGACGGCCCGTACCGTCGGTCCAGGAATCCTTGTTGCCCTGGATAAATCCGCTTATACCGGTGGATCTGGCTATATTTGATAAAAGTTCTCTGAATTCAGGAATTGGTGCGTTTTTTTCCGCCTGGGATACCTCAGTTTTTTCCGCCGGTTCAGCCGCCAGGGTCGGTTTAACGTCCAGCAGCAGGGCAGAGGATATTATAAAAAGCAGGCAGGCTACAAGTTTCATTATCTGGTTTAAGAAGGTTCTATGGTCAGCAGCAGCTGCCCGGTTTCCACGACTTCTCCCTGTTCCACTGCAACCGAGCCTATCTTTCCTTTGCAGGGGGCAGCTACGGGAGTTTCCATTTTCATAGCTTCAAGAATTATCAGGGTGTCGTTCTCATTTACCTCGTCCCCCGCTCTTACCTCTACTTTATAGATATTTCCAGGAACGCTTGCCGTTACTTCCACGGCGTCACCTGAACTTTCAGCAGAGGGTTTTGCCGGCTCCGGCTTGGAAGGCTGCGACTTTATCTCGGATGCGGACTTTATCTCCTCAGTACCTTCTTTTACCTTTACTTTATAATCTTTTCCGTTGACGGTGATTATAAAATTTTCCGCTCCTGAAGGGGAAGGGGCTTTTGCTCCTGGCTTTGGCTGGGCTTTTTCCTCTTCCGAGCCCTTTCTGACGTTAACTGTAAAGTTGCCTTTGAGAAACTCCAGCCCTTTATTTCCCCCCTTGGTTTCAAGTGCTCCGACGATGAATATGTTCTCGTCGGTGACCTCCAGTCCGTTTTCTTCAAGTATCGCTTTTGCTTTTGGTATGCCGGGATCAATTATATCGACCGGGTTGCCTTTAAACACGGGTTTTTTCATCTGGTCTTCGGCAATTTTCACAACTTCCGGGTCGGGATCCACAGGCGTTTTGCCGAAGTATCCAAGGACCATGTTCCCGTAGCCGTCGGTTATTGACTTCCATGTCCCCTGCGTTACGTTGGCGTAAGCCTGCTGGAAGTAAAACTGCGAAACCGGAGTGACTGAAGTGCCGAATCCTCCTTTTGCAACGCATTCGGACATTGCCTCGATCACCTTGGGATAAAGGTTTAAAGTCCCGGTGTCCCTCATCATCATTGTATTGGCGGTAAGTGCTCCCCCGGGCATTGGGGACAGAAGTACCTCCGATGAGACTTTCAGGGCCTCGGGAGGAAAGTAGTAGTCCTTCATCTGTTCTTTGAACACCGCGTTTGCCTCAAGTATTTTGTTTACGTCTATGTCAAGCGTGAAATCGGTGCCTTTTAAAGCGTTCCACATTGAAATAAGGTCAGGCTGCGAAGTCCCGCCGGAAACCGGCGCTCTTGCCAGACATATGCCGTCGCAGCCGCCGTTTATAGCCGCAAGGTACTGGGAGATGCCCTGAGAAGCCGTCTCGTGAGTGTGCATCCATAGAATCGTGTCATTGCCCACAAGCTCTCTGGCGGCTTTTACGGTTTCGTAAATTTTATTTGGGTGGGAAGTTCCTGAAGCGTCCTTAAAGCAGACTGAGTCAAACGGCAGTCCGCTGTCGAGTATATTTCTCAGGGTCTTTATATAAAAATCAACGTCATGTGCCCCGGTGCATCCGGGAGGAAGTTCCATAAACGTTACGACCACCTGGTGGTGCAGTCCTGCATCCTTTATGCACCTGCCTGAGTACTCAAGGTTTCTTACGTCGTTCAGCGCGTCAAAGTTCCTTATATGGGTAATGCCGTGCTTTTTGAACATTTTGGCGTGAAGATCTATCATGTCCTTTGGCTGCTGTGACAGGGCCACAACGTTTATGCCTCTTGCAAGCGTCTGCAGGTTGGCGTCTGGTCCCGCGGCCTCGCGGAACTTGTCCATCATATCAAAAGCAGACTCTCCGCAGTACAGAAAGAGGCTTTGAAACCTTGCACCGCCGCCCGCCTCAAAGTGGGTAATGCCCGCGTGGGAAGCGGCCTGTACCGCTGGTATGAAGTCCTGCGTTAATACCCGTGCCCCAAAAAACGACTGAAATCCATCCCTGAAAGATGTGTCTTGAAATAGTATTTTTTTCATAACCTAACCTGTAATTTACTTTTTAGAGTTTTTGTTCCTGTATGCAGATATTGCCGCTGAAAACACGGCGATCAGATCATTGTTCCTTGCAGAACCTGTGCCCGGAGATGCAGCTGGTGCCGGCGTCCGACTTTTAAAAATGGCTGCAGAAAGGCGGATAAATACCATCAGAGCCGTTAAAAAAATATAAACCGTCACCATTCCCAGAGCCAGTATTTTTAAAGCTTCAATGATCATAATTATAAACCTGGTAAATAACTTGCTGATAAAATGTAACCGGTATAGGTGGTTATGTAAAAACCAAATTTTGAGATTTTTACAACTCAGGTGATCCTGCCCTAACATTTTCTTGACCAAATAAATAAATCCTGTTAGATTTTCTCGCTTAACGGAAATGAAAAGAACATATCAGCCACACGTAAAAAAAAGAATGAGGACTCACGGATTTCGTGAGAGGACGAGCACTAAGGCCGGCCGCAGGGTTTTAAGAAGAAGGTTGGCAAAAGGCAGGCACAGCCTTACTGTGCAGAGATGGAAAAAATAAAAGATGGAGCTGTAAATAACTGCCTTCCGAAAAGCCAGGTCCTGCGCAGAACTAAAGACTTTGAGCGTCTGTTAAAAGGTGGAAAAAGGGTCAGGTTTGAAAGTTTTGACGTAGTTTATGGCTTAAGTGATCTGGGATACTCCAGGGTGGGTTACATCGTTAGTAAAAAAGTATCAAAAAAGGCCGTTGTAAGAAACAGGATCAAAAGGCTGTTCAGAGAGTATTTCAGACACAGTAAATCCCTTTTTGCCTCCAGAGACATTATATTTATATGCAAAAGAGATATTTCGGACTGGGATCCGGATATGATCGGGAAAAACATACAGAGCTCCAGACTGTTTAAGTAAAATGATGATTGAGAAAATTTGCTTAAAGGCTTTTCTGCTGATTATTGGGACCTACAGGAAGTTTGTTTCCCCTCTGCTGCCAAGCTGCTGCAGGTTCTATCCCTCCTGTTCTGAATACTCAAGGCTGTCACTGCTAGAGCACGGAGTATTAAACGGTACCTGGCTCAGCTTTAAAAGGGTTCTCAGATGCAATCCCATGTGCGCCGGGGGATATGATCCGGTAAGCAGACGTTCTGCAGAACGCTGGGAGAAAAAATGAACAGCAGATTCACGTTTAATTATATTATTTTTCTGGCCCTTTCTTTTCTGATCATTTTTGGATTTCAGTATTTTTTTACGCCGAAGAAAAAAGACAATGTTACAAAGCAGCCCGTCGTCTCTGAAGAAGCTCCGGTTTCCGAAAAACAGACTTCTGCGCCCACAAGCGTCTCCAAAAAGTACGAAGAGTTGATGGAAAACGATGCACAGGGGACGATAATCAAGATAGATTCTCCGCTCTATAGAGCGGAGGTGAACACGCTTGGCGGAAGAGTGACAAGGTGGGAACTTAAAAACTACTCTCAGACCACGCAGGATGATTCCCCTCCCGTAAATCTGATTAACGGAAAAAACCAGATCCTTTCCACCGTTGATATAGAGCGGCGGGATGTGCCCTTTCTTGTTCCATATCAGTTCAGCGGCAGAAGCAGTATAGAGGTTGATGATGAAAACAAAGGTATAACCTTAAGTTATAAGGACAAAAGTGGTCTGGAGATCATCAAAACAATTGAGTTTGACGCTGCAAACTACACAATTGAAGAATCCATCACGCTTGGCAACCGCAGCGGGGCCTCGCAGAGGTTCAACGTTGGCTTTCAGACGTTCGGAGCAGTCGCGGAGGAGGGAATAAGGGGTACGAACAACTCCGAGCTGTACGTTTTTGTCAACAATGAGCTCAAAAAAATCTCAAAGCTTCCAGATCAACCTGAAAAGCTGAGCGGACAGGTAAGCTGGTTTGGTTTTGGAAACAAGTACTTTCTGGCTGCGATCATACCGGGAACCGGAAGCAGCAGCTCCGTTTTTGTAAACGCGGCTGAAAAGGATGATCTGATAAGTGCGCAGTTCTCCTATCCTGAAAGCAAAGTCAGCAGCGGCTACAGCAGCACGACAAAGTGGAGGCTATACCTTGGTCCCAAGGATGCCAATAACTTACAGTCGGTCGGCTCCAGCCTGGAGCAGGCAATAAACTACGGATGGATAGAGGTTCTGGCAAAGGTGGCACTGAAGTTTTTAAAAATGCTGAACACCATCTTTCACAATTACGGCATTTCCATAATAGCAATTACCATAATTCTGCGGGTCGTGTTCCTTCCTCTGACCCTGAAGAGCATGAGGTCCATGAAGGCTATGCAGGTAAAAATGGCTGACCTTAAGCCTAAAATTGACGCAATGAAGGAAAAATATAAAGACGATAAAACAAAGCAGAACGCAGAGCTTATGAAACTTTATACCAGCCACGGAGTCAATCCCCTGAGCAGCCTCGGGGGCTGTTTTCCCCTGCTGCTTCAGATACCCGTTTTTATAGCCCTGTACGACGTGCTTTTATATTCAATAGAACTAAGGCAGAGCTCTTTTTTATGGATAGCGGACCTGGCGGAACCTGAGCATCTGTTTGATATACCGGTGTTTGGCATGTTCACCATCCCCTTCAGAATACTGCCGCTTGCAATGGGGATATCATGGTTCATATCGCAGAAGATGACCCCCACGGGCGTTGCTCCTGCAAGTGAAAGCATGGAACTTCAGATGAAGATGATGCAGTTTCTGCCGATCATATTTACCGTTATGTTCTGGGGACTGCCTTCAGGGTTGATACTGTACTGGACTGTAAGTAATATTTTATCAATAGGACAACAGATATATATAAACAAAACCGTTCACGTTGCGAAGAAAGGAGCATAATAATGGCAATTGAGATTGAAAAAGAGGGAAAAACCGTTTCCGAAGCAATTATCAGCGCATGTGAGGAACTGGGGGTATCAAGAAACGATGTTGAAATAGAAGTGCTCAGAGAAGCATCAAAAGGGGTACTGGGAATTGGAGAAAGGCTGGCCAGGGTCAAGGTAAGTCTTGCAAGCGAAATGGTCAGTGATAAGGGGCTGAAATCAAAAAAGACCCTGGAGAACATACTTAAGTATCTTGTTTCTGCATATTCGGTAGTTCTCAGGGAAAAGCCGGACATGATCAAACTTGAGGTCAATATGAGCGGCGAGAAAGGTTTCATTATCGGAAAGCGGGGGGAGACCTTGAAATCGCTTGAATACCTGGTCGGCAGGATAGGTTCCAAGGACTGCAGTTCAGGCAGGGATAAAAGAGTTTATATAGATATTGACGGATATATGAACAAAAAAGAGGAAAATACCAACAGAATAGTTTCAGAAGTAATTAATAAGGTCCTTAAAACAAAGAAAAAAGCCTACATTAACAGAATGTCCGCTGGTGAAAGGCGCCTTGCCTATATAGCTCTTAAAAAAGAAAAGGGAGTGGATTTTGAAACCATCGTTGAAGGTGATCGCAAGAAGATACTGGTAAAACCTTCAGGTGGTAAATGAGCGTTATCTCCTGCTTTTAAAAAAGTCCTTTAAAATATTGCTGCATTCTTCCTGCAGAACGCCCTGAGAGTATTTCACCTGGTGGTTCAGCTTACCATCCCGGCCTATACCGTATAAACTCACCAGTCCCCCGGCTTTTGGATCGGCGGTGCCGAAAACGACTTTTTCAATACGAGCACTTAAAATAGCCCCCATGCACATAACGCACGGTTCTAAAGTGACGTACAGGGTTGTGTTGAGCAATCTCCAGCTGTTTAATTTTCGTGAGGCCTGCTCAATAACAAGTATCTCGGCGTGGGAAAGCGGGTTTTGAGTGGATTCTTTCAGGTTGTGTGCCTTTGAAATAACTCTGTGATTCTCGTCTGTCAGTACGGCACCTACTGGGATCTCATTCAGGCACCTCGCCCTCTGTGCTTCTTTGAGCGCGAGGTGCATAAATTTTTCGTCCAGATCCGGAGACACTTACTTTCTTGCGCTGAATTTTACCCCGGCTTTGTTCCTGTCCCATGTTTTATCGGTAATTTCTTTGATCTCGGCAACCTTGATCTTCTGAGTTGCAGTTACCGGAAATCCCTCTTCATATATCTCGATAAACCTGGGAACCATAGCAACCATTACCTTTTCCGCCATCCAGTGGCTGAATTCAACCGGGTCAAAGGATTCTCCCTGCTTAACTGTTATACAGAGCTTTATCTCGTCGTCGGAAACGTTGGGAAGTCTGATCCCCACGGCGATCGCTTCCTGAATGGCTGCATACTCGTTTGCAACGTCCTGGACCGCGACCGGGTCAACGTTTTCACCAGAAACCCTTATTCTGCTGAACCTTCCCACGAAGTAGTACCTTCCATCTATTCCTCTTGCAAAAATGTCATCGGAATTAAAAAAGCCGTCGTCATCAAAGGCTTCCCTTGTTCTTCTCTCGTCCTTGAAGTACTCGTTAAGTGTTGTATGAGGAACAAGAGGCTTAATGAACAGCAGCCCTTTTGCGTCGTCCGGAGGAGTTATATCATCGCTTGAATCCCAGAAAGGCCTTACCACTTCTTCTGTGTTGTCAGGATTTCTGAGTTCCACGTAATAACCCTCCATGACAAATCCGGAAGAACCAGGTCTGTGGTCTTCAGGATCTTTCCAGAGAACCATTCCCATCTCAGTTGAACCGTAACCGTCTATTACCCTCACTCCGAACCTGTCCTGAAACTCCGGCAGGTTTCTTGGGGCCGGAGAGCCAAGCATAATTCTTACGTTGTGCTTTTTGTCCCATTCTGACTCGGGAGCAGCCCATAAATATTCCGCTACGGCGCCCAGCATGTTCACGCAGGTCGCTCCGCAGTTAGTTGCCCATTTCCAGAAGTTAGAGGCGGAAAATCTCGGGAAAAACACCGCGGTCGCCCCCGCGCCCATTGCACTGAAAAGGCACATGACCTGAGCGTTTGCGTGTCCGAGGGACAGTATGCTCATCAAAGTGTCTTCGCTTCTGACTCCCTGCTGCTGCAGGTAGCTGCGTACGGTCATGACCACGCCTCCGTGGTCACGTGCAACCCCTTTAGGCATTCCCGTTGTTCCGGATGTAAACATGCATCTTTCCATGTCTGACGTAGAGACCTGCACGCCGGTATTGTCTGATTTGTATTTGTCAAATTCTGAAAACGGCAGGACCTTTATATCTCCTATTTGCTCCGGGGCTTTATCGGAAGTCACGAAGATGCACTCAAGGTTTTCTATACTGTCTGCTATTTCTGAAAGGAACTCTATACTGCCTTCATCAATTATAAGGCACCTCATCTCTGAGTAATTGATCACGTAGGCGAGCCGCTCTCCTTTTTCGTCCTTATTGATCGGTACCTGCACCGCTCCTGCCTTGTGAATGGCAATTATTGAAACCACATACTGGGAGCAGTTGAGCATGTACATGCCAACTTTATCTCCTTTGCCAATTCCAAAGTTTTCACTCAGTCCGTTGGCAACCCTGTTCGCCCAGTCGTTTGTTTCCTTGTATGTATAGGATTCAGTTATATTTCCGTCTCCGTCCCCGACTTTGAACATCGGCTTTTGTGGAAACATTTCCGCTCCCTGCTCCAGGCATTTTGTGATCGGTTGCCACTCAAGGGTATTTTCCAGATTG
>CAZUNK010000019.1:0-8303 GCA_964622285.1 uncultured Spirochaetia bacterium | reverse complement strand
AAGTTTTTGCTAAAACCATGCCTGGTTATTTCACAAGCGATGAAGAATTTTATAAAAAGATATTTGACTCCTTTAGTGATGGAATTATCATCACGGACAAGGACCTTGTAATCCGCGACATTAACCACTCCGCACAGCAGCTCATAAACCACTCCAGAAAACGAACTTTAAGTAAAAACCTCTCTACTGTCTTTCCACCTGATATTACACAGCTTGCAGCTCAATCCATCAACGATGAAAGAGCTATCATTAAATATGAAACCGAACTTGATGGAGGTCCCCTGAAAGATAACGTCTTTCTTCAGATAACTTTCATGCCTCACTTTTCAAGTGAATACAGAGTCGAGGGATTGATCATATATTTAAAGCACGTTGAAAGGGCAAAACTGCTGAACGTCTTTGAAAATCAACAGCTCTTCAATACCAATTTTGAAAATCTAATGTTAGGAATGGCACATGAACTGAAAAACCCGCTTAGCGGCATAAAAGGTGCGGCTCAGCTTCTCACAAATGATCTGTCTGAAGAAGAACTAAGCAAGTGTTCCCAGATAATTACCAAGGAGGCGAACAGGTTAATTGAGTTCGTTGACAAAATGAAAGAGAGCAATGACTCCTCCGATCAGCAGCGTGAACCGGTGAACGTAAATGAGGTCATATTTGAAATACTGTATCTAGAGTCCCGAGCGGCAGGAGACCGGATCAATTTCAAACAAAATCTGGACATTACGATTCCTCCAATAAAAGGAGATGAAAACGCGATCAAACAGGTTTTTGTAAATATTATAAGTAACGCGGTCCAGTCCATCCCCGACGAAGGCGATATCACAATATCAACTCAGTGGATAAATGACTATAAAGTACAATCAAAGTCAGCAGTGCTGATCTCCGTGGAAGATACCGGCAACGGTATAGCAAAAGATGAGATAGATAAAATTTTTACACCGTTCTTTACCACAAAACCCAACGGCACCGGTCTGGGGCTTTTCATATCCAACCGCATAGTTTCCAGGCACGGAGGAATGATCTTTGTTGACAGTGTGCCGGGAAGCGGGTCTCAGTTCAGGGTTTTTCTGCCTGCTTGATTTGCCAACCGCAAATATACATATAATCTAAAACCCTATATGAACGACAGAGTGTTAGTCGTAGACGATGAAGAAAGTATAAGGTGGGTGCTGACCACTTCCCTTGAAAAAGAAGGATACAAAGTGGACATAGGCAAAAACGGCAGTGAGGGACTACATAAAGCCCTCAGCACAAACTACTCTCTTATCCTGCTTGATATAAAAATGCCCGACATCAGCGGCCTTAAAGTACTTGATGAGCTGAAATCAAGGGGCGTAAAAACGCCCGTGGTACTTATAACGGCACAGAACACAGTAAACAACGCTATCACCGGAATAAAACAAGGAGCCTATGATTATGTGGCAAAGCCCTTTGACCTTGATGAAGTAAATAAACTGGTCGGCAAAGCCATTGGCAATGCAAAGCAGTCCAGTAAAGCCAAAAGGAAAACGGGCAGCACAGCTTATGAAGACGAAACGAACTTTGGAGTAATTGTCGGCAAGTCCAGAGAAATGCTGAAAATATACAAGACCGTAGGGAGAATTGCAGATAAGGACATTACCGTGCTTCTTACGGGAGAAAGTGGAACCGGAAAAGAACTTATAGCACAGACAATACACTCAAACAGTTACAGGAGAGATAACAAACTGGTATCTATAAATATCTCCGCTATACCTAAAGAACTAATTGAAAGTGAACTGTTTGGCTATGAAAAAGGAGCTTTCACAGGAGCCGACTCGTCCAAGATAGGCAGATTTGAGGAAGCTAAAAACGGCACTCTGCAAATTGACGAGATAGGTGAAATGTCACCAGATCTTCAATCAAAACTTCTGAGAGTACTTGAAGAGAACAGACTGTACAGGCTGGGAAGCGAAAAACCAGTAGACATTGACGTCAGGATAGTGGCCTGTACAAACAGAGACCTGAAACATGAAGTCCAGAACGGAAGGTTCAGAGAGGATCTTTACTACAGATTAAATGCTATAACAATCAACCTGCCTCCTTTAAGGAAAAGAAAAGATGATATTCCAATACTGATAAAACATTTTCTCAAAAAGTACTGTGAGAACTTTAAACTGGGACACAAGGAAATATCTGACGAAGTAGTTCAGAAATTTATTGAATATCCATGGCCCGGCAACGTCAGAGAATTAGAAAACACCATAAAGAGACTACTTCTACTAGTGCCCGATAATGTCATCAATTTAGAACACATAAACGATGAAACCAGGCATATAATATCAAAAAAGAAAGAAGCAGACGAAACCATGAACGAGGCAATTAACGAAGTTCTGAACCTCTTTGTGGCTGAACATGACAACTCTTCAAATAACCTCTATCAGGAAGTTATAAACAGGGTTGAGAACGAGCTGTTTGAAATAATTCTTGAGAAAACCAAAGACAACAAGAAAAAAGCCGCCAGTATGCTCGGAATAAACAGAAATACCCTTAGTAAAAAACGGTCTGAGTCCGGTCCGGATCATTAGGTCAGTCCAGCGTGATATTTAACAGTGCCTCTTTAGCGGCTGCCTGCTCAGCCTCCTTCTTGCTCCTGCCCCTCCCTTCTCCTCCAAACTTTGAGGCAACCTTCACCTTAATATGAAATCTTCTGTCATGAAGAGGTCCCTGTTCACTCATAATTGAATATTCCGGCATCTGATGGAATTTTTTCTGCGAGATTTCCTGAAGTTTTCCTTTATAATCCGAAAAAATCTCACCTCTTTCAACATAGTCTTTAACAAGTCTGGAAATCAGTTCAAAAACCTTCTCACGCCCGCCATCAAGATACGCCGCAGCCACCACTGCTTCAAAAGCTCCCGCCAAATTAGAATCCCTTTCTCTACCGCCCGTACTTTCTTCGCCCTTACCCAGCAGCATATGCTCACCGATTCCCAGCGTCTTTGCGTAACGTGAAAAATTAGACCTGCTCACGATTGCGCCCTTAAGCTTTGACAGTTCTCCTTCGCAGCTATCAGGAAACATCAAGTAAAGCTCCCTTGCCACCAGGAATCCTAGTATAGCGTCACCCAGAAATTCCAGTCTCTCGTTACTTTCCACCAGATATTCATTGGCGTAAGAACTGTGGGTAAGTGCCGTCCGGAGCATATCTCTGCACTTGAATTTATAGTTGAGCCTGTCTTCAATCATCGGTGGGGAGAAATTATCACAGATCATTTCAAAATCAATTATAGCAAAAACTGTGTCAGCAGTTCTAACAGCTGAGCGGGGATATGATTAAAATCCGGGATTAATATGCCTAAATAATAAGCATATGTATTACAGTTCAGATCTTTCTTGAAATTTTATTTCAGTTAGACAAGTTCAGATATATATCCGGAATAATTTCAATAATTTAAGTGTGATACGCCCAGATATATTGATTTTTCCACTATATAATCAGTATAATACGACTACTGTAAACAACAATCTCATAACTTGGTATGATTTTTGCATATTAAGCAAGACAAACAGTATCTTATATTGTAAAATATGATTATATTTCGCAGGAGGAACAACTTGAGATGAAAAAAATTGAAGCGATTATAAAGCCTTTCAAACTGGAAGATGTCAAAGAAGCCTTAAAGGATATCGGCGTCCAGGGTATGACAGTTACAGAGGTAAAAGGTTTTGGGAGACAGAAAGGACATACTGAACTGTACAGGGGTGCAGAATACGTAATAGATTTCTTACCCAAGATCAAACTTGAGATAGTTGTCCAGGAAGATCAACTTGTTAAAGTTCTTGAAACGGTTACCGAGAGTGCCAAGACCGGCAAAATCGGTGATGGAAAGATCTTTATCTACCCAATGGAAGATGTGATCAGAATCCGTACCGGTGAGAGGGGCGAAATAGCGATTTAACTTCGCATAGAACTTTCCGGACAGGTTTTGAATTTTTTGAACTATAAGCTACCTTATCAGTTTATTTAACAATTAGAAAAGGAGGATGTACCATGGCTACACAAAGCAAAAAAAACGGAGGAGGTAAAAAATTCACTCCCCCTAAAAACAGTTCTGATATTCTTAAAATAATAAAAGACCACGACATAGAATTTGTTGACTTCAGGTTCCTGGACTTCCTGGGAATGTGGCAGCACTTTACGGTCCCTTACAATGAAGTGGACAAATCAACTTTTGATGCAGGTCTGGGTTTTGACGGTTCCAGTATAAGAGGGTGGCAATCAATTCATGCAAGTGACATGCTGGTTGTTCCGGATTCAACTACCGCAAAAATTGACCCCTTCATGGCTGCTCCAACGATCGTAATTATATGCAACATTGAAGACCCGATCACAAGAGAGCCTTATACAAGAGATCCAAGAAACATCACAAGAAAATCTTTGTCCTATATGAAAAGCACTGGAATTGCAGACCAGGCGTTCTTCGGACCTGAACTGGAGTTCTTTATTCTGGACGACGTAAGGTACGATCAGACATCCAACGCAGGATATTACTTTTTAGACTCGGTTGAAGGTATATGGAACTCCGGCAGGGAGGAATTTCCCAATACCGGTTATAAAATCAGACACAAAGAGGGATATTTTCCAAACCCACCTGCTGACAGCATGCACGATGTAAGATCAGAGATGGTAAGCGTGCTGGAAAGCCTGGGTATTGCCATTGAGGCACACCATCACGAAGTTGCCACGGGTGGTCAGGCAGAAATAGATATGCGGTTTGCCCCAATGCTCCAGATGGGCGACAACATGATGTGGTACAAATATGTCGTTAAAAACGTCGCACACAGAAATGGAAAAACAGCAACCTTCATGCCAAAACCACTTTTTGAAGACAACGGATCCGGTATGCATATCCACCAGTCACTCTGGAAAAAAAGTAAGCCTCTGTTTGCAGGAAAAGGATATGCTGGCATGAGCGAGACAGCTATGTATTACATTGGTGGAATTTTGAAACACGCAGGGGCCATCTGTGCCTTCAGTAACCCGACGACCAACTCATACAGGAGACTGGTGCCTGGGTTTGAAGCACCGGTTAATCTGGCTTATTCAGCCAGAAACAGAAGCGCTGCGGTGAGAATGCCGATGTACTCTCCAAGCCCTGCAGCAAAAAGAATTGAAACAAGATTCCCCGACCCTTCCTGTAATGGTTATCTAACTTTTTCAGCAATGCTGATGGCAGGCCTGGACGGTATTGAAAATAAAATTGATCCCGGAGAGCCATTAGACAAGGACATTTATGCACTTGGACCGGAAGAACTGGCGAACGTGCCAAGTGTTCCTGGTTCACTGGAAGACGCAGTGAAAGCCCTTGACAAAGACCACGATTTCCTACTTAAAGGTGACGTGTTCACTGAGGACGTCGTCCAGACATGGATAGATTATAAAACGGAAGCCGAGATCAATCCGATTAAATTAAGGCCCGTTCCCTATGAATTTATGCTCTATTTCGACGTATAAGAGATAAAGCGTAAAAACTTAAAAGCAGTAGGCAGGTTAAAGTTCTTACCGAGCTAAAACCTGCCTTTTTTTATTCTCAGGAAAATTTCTGTATAGAACCTGCGAAGTTCATTTCCAGATAAATACGGACAGTATGATCAGCACGCTGCCAACCACCATTGCAGTTGCATAGTATCTCAGTATTCCCTTCTGGGTAGATATGGTAAAACTCCCAATAGTTCTTACCAGGTTGCTCATTCCATTCACCGCTCCATCAACAACTGTACTGTCAAATTCAGCAAAACGGTGAGAGAAATGATTAAATGGTCCTACGAATAAAGTCTGATACAACTCATCAACGTAGAACTTAGCATTTGACCACCTGTATAAGTTAAAGCTGAAACCTTTACTGAACCATTGCTGCGAGGAAGGATTTATAAGGTATATATACAAAGCGATCAAAATACCTGATACCGCAGCTACAACAGACAACGCAGCAAGCGTCCAGTGGCTCAGGTGCCCATGAGCAAGAGAGGTCAGACCGGTCTTGTATTCATAAATAGAAGATTGAAGAAATTTATCAATAAAGTTAGTGGATTCTATTCCTAAGGTCTTTCCCATGAACTCAGGAAATCCCAGATAACCCCCTATAACTGATAGAACAGCCAGAATTATTAAAGGTACCGTCATGGTGCCAGGGGATTCATGAATATGGCGACTTACCTTCTCCGATACTCTGGATACCCCTTCAAAAGTCATAAGATAAAGTCTCATCATATAAAAAGCCGTCAAACCAGCGGTAACTAATCCAACAAACCAGAATACGGTAAAACCTTCATCATATAAGGCGGCAAGTATGCCGTCTTTGCTGTAAAAACCGGACAACAGGGGAATACCGGAGATCGCTAAAGTGCCAACAAGAAAGGTCAGTCCCGTAATCGGGATATGTTTTCTCAGTCCTCCCATATTCCTTATATCCTGCTCACCCAGCATGGAATGAATTACGCTGCCGGAGCCCAGGAACAAAAGTGCTTTGAAAAACGCATGCGTGACAACGTGAAATATTGCTATGGCGTAAGCACCAGCGCCTATAGCCATGAACATATAACCAAGCTGGCTTACGGTTGAATACGCCAGTACTTTTTTAATATCGTTCTGAGTAATTGCGATCACAGCAGCCAGCAATGCCGTAAGCATCGCAATGATCAGCACAACGTACTGCGCGGTTGGTGAAAGAGAAAAGATAATATTGCAACGAGCAGTTAAATATACTCCAGCGGTAACCATTGTAGCAGCGTGTATTAAAGCGCTCACAGCAGTGGGACCCGCCATAGCATCAGGAAGCCAGACGTAAAGCGGGATCTGGGCTGATTTTCCTACTGCTCCCACAAATAACAAAAGAGCAATCACAGTGATCGTCGCATCAGATATTGCTCCGCTCAGCTGTGGGTCGGCAAGCTGGACAAATACCTCCTGATAATTAACGGACCCGAAAGTTATAAAGATCAGAAATATCCCCAGAATGAAGCCAAAGTCCCCTATCCTGTTCATTATAAAAGCTTTTCTGCCGGCATAAGCCTTTTTATGGTCATCAAACCAAAAACCTATAAGCAGATATGACGTAAGCCCTACCCCTTCCCATCCTACAAACATAACGGGAAAATTATCCCCCAGCACAAGTACAAGCATAAAAAAGATGAACAGATTGAGAAGGCAGAAATATCTTGCATAAGAACCATCATGCTTCATATAGCCCACTGAATAAAGGTGGATCAGAAAACCCACCCAGGTAACCACAAGAACCATAACCGCGGCTAAAGAGTCAAAGAGCAGCGAAAAACTGACGTTCAGTTCTCCGGACGAAATCCAGACGAAGATGTCTCTGACGATCTGTCTTTGTTCCGGCTCCATCTCAAGAAGATTGAGAAACAGGAACGTGGATAACGCCGCGGACGCAAACACGACCGCACATCCAATTATTCCAACAACGCTTCTTCTCCACCGATCATCCGTATTTTTAAAAAGAACGTTTTTCAGTGGAGTGGCAAAAAGCAAACCATTTACCACCGCGCCTATCAATGGAAAAATTACAACTAACAATAGCATATTTTAGGTCTTCTACCCCTTTAAAAGTTTTAGAACATCAACGTCCAGGCTCTCTTTGCGGTTATAAATAAGAACAACAAACGCAAGTCCCAGTGCAACCTCTGCAGCTGCAACCGTTATTGCCATAATCATAAATATGTGACCCGTTAAATCAGCAAAATAGTAGGAGAAGGAAATAAAGGAAATATTACAGGCGTTGAGCATCAACTCCAGAGACATCAATACAATAATAAGGTTTTTTCTCGTGAGTACGCCGTAAGCACCTATCACCAGCAATACGGCGCTAAGAACAATATAATGAGTAAGAGTTACTTCCATTATAGATCTTTACCACTTCTAGCAATTGATACGACCCCTATAATTGCCGCTATTATAAGCAGCGAGGTTAATTCAAATGGAAGCAGGTAGTCCGTAAATAGTATATTTCCAACACTTTCAACCGTCCCAAAACCCTCTGAAGTTTCGGATACTGTAACCTTATCAATACCAATACCAAGTTTATATGCAAAATATCCCGTAACGACCACTATCAAGCTCAAAAACGTGATCTTTTTCGCAATGCCCCCAGCATCGAACTGCAGGGACTTTTCTTTAATGTTCAGAAACATTACAGTGAACAAAAAGAGAACTATTATAGCTCCGGCGTATACAAGCACCTGAATTACAGCTACAAACTGAGCTCTTAAAAGAATAAAAATTGCCGCGGTAAAGAAAAAAGTCAGCACCATAGCGACCGCGC
>CAZUNK010000018.1:0-7026 GCA_964622285.1 uncultured Spirochaetia bacterium | reverse complement strand
GAAAAATATGATCACGAGAACACCCTGTATGGCCAGAACGCACCCTATGGACCTTTCTCCCGCCGGACTCAAAGACCCGGGAGCCAGGGACAGTGGACCGAACAGAAATTCCGCGCCGGCCTGCGAGGACCTGAGCAGTTCAAGAAAGACCTTACTGAAAAACAAAAAGATCTTTGTGCCTATGGGGAACAGAAAAACAAAAAAAGCCACCCCCGTCATCACTACAAGGCCAACCCCCACCGTTCTGTAATTCACTCTCTTTCTGTTTTCAGAGATGCTCCAGGCCAAGAGCAAAAAAATGAACAGCCCCAAGAAGCTAACTAAGTTGTAAAAGTACATCTTCCGTAAGATTGTATGTTATTTTGTAGTTGATAGAATATAAACATATGAAAATTGATGAAAAAATACTGGCAGTTATCTGCTGTCCTGAAACGCAACAGAGAGTAAGAATAGCTGAAAACAGCACGATTGAAAAACTGAATCAATCAATTCAGCAAAAGCAGGTACATAACCGTATAAATCAGCCCGTGGAAAAAACCCTGGATGGAGGACTTATCAGAGAAGACGGCAAATATATCTACCCGATCATTGAAGAAATTCCCATTCTTCTCGTTGATGAAGCCATACCGGTTGACCCCGCGTGGATATAACCCGTTACTGCAAGGACTTTGATATAACCAGATCAATAGAAGCCTTTCCCGCTCCTACAAAAGCAACCACCAGTCCAAGACCTATTGCAAGAATATGGTACTCAAAACCCTCTCCCTGCTGACTGCCGAACCAGTTCATAAAAAATCCATGCTTGGCATGCACCATAAAGATAGCGGCGAACATAATCAAACTTATTGCAGCTGCTGAAAACCTTGCCATAAGTCCCACTATAAGCGCCAGAGCCCCGAATGATTCCCCGACTATGACCAGAAAAGCTATGAAAGCGGGGATTCCACTGCTTACAAAGAACTCAACCGTACTTGAAAACCCTCCGCCGCCGAACATCCCAAGAAGTTTTTGAAGTCCGTGAGGCAGAATGACAATTCCAAGGGCAATTCTTGCAATAAGCCCCGCCACGTTGTCATCAGTAAAATACAGACTTTTTAGCATGATCTTATACCCCCTATTTAACAATGGTTTCATAAAAACGGAGGATTTACAACCAAAAAATCCACCGGCGCGGTGGCTTCTTTTTACTGGTCAGGCGTCTATTTTAGAATCATCTATGAGAAAACAGGTCAACACAGCCGCAACGGAACAGATAAAAGCACATATCTTCATCATGAACGTAAGCGTAACATGAAATGAACTGTCCAGTGCAAATCTGACGGCCTTTGTGGTCTCTGCGTCAAGTGACTCCGGGATTTTAGCCGCAACGAGCTTTATCCTCTCCGCTTTGAGCGCCTCAACTATATCAGCGTCCAGAGCTATATTGGCTAAACGTTCGTCAAGCTGAACGTTGAAAAGGTTTATACCTATCAGTCCCGTTATCGTTATGCCCATAAGACCACCAATCCTGCCGACCGCGTTGTTAATTCCAGATACCAGTCCGGAATATTTTTTATCCTGGGAACCGACGACGGCGGATACCATCGGCGAGCTTGAGATACCTATTCCAGCTCCCATAAGCAAAATGCCAATAAGCAGGTCCTTTGTATAATTCACGCTCATCCCGGGCAGGGAAAACAAGTAAAAAGAAACGGAGACCGTAAGAAAACCCGCTATTAACAGCGTTCTTACGCTGAATATTCTGATGAGCTCTCCTGAAAATGAGGCAAATATCAGCAGAGAGAAAAATCCCGGTAAAAAACTGATCGCAAGTTCCACGGCGCTGTATCCATAAAGCTGAATAAAACCAAACGGCAGATAGAAGATCACCGCGTTCCATGAAAACCAGAATAAAAATGAGACAATGTTAGCTCCCGTAAACGTCTTTGAATGAAACAGCTCCATTGGAACGAGCGGTTCTTTTATTCTTTTTTCATAGTATATGAATATCCCACCCAGTATCAGTCCGAACACGAGAGAACCTATCGTGCGGAAATCGTAATACCCCATATTAGGAGATTCAATAAGTCCAAACACGAGAAATCCGAGGCTGCATGAAGCCAGCAGCGAACCTATAAGGTCAAGTTTAACGGGCCTGAGATCGCTGTCGTTCTCAATTTTCCAGAGTAAAATAGGCAGGATGGCCAGAGTAATGGGGATATTTATAAAAAAGAGATATCTCCAGGAGTAATTCTCCGCAAGCCAGCCTCCCAGCACCGGACCGAGAGCCGCGGTGGCTGCAACTGACCCCGCCCATATGCCAAGCGCTCTGCCCCTTATTTTGGTATCAAACGAGACCGTGAGCAAAGCCAGGCTGGCGGGAATGAGCAGTGCGCCGCCTATTCCCTGAAAAGCCCTTGCCACGATCAGATTGTTAGCGGAAGGGGCAAGTCCGCACCATAAGGAAAAAAGCGCGAAGGATACAAGTCCCGCTATAAATACCTTCTTTCTGCCAAGTTTATCGCTCAGCGCCCCTCCGAATAAGATCAGAGAAGAAATAAAAAGCGCGTAGCTCACCATTATCCACTGCGCCTGAGTTATCTTTGTTCCAAGTTCCTGATGCAGGATGGGGAGTATGGTGTTGATCCCGGTGCTGTCTATAAAGGGCATAGCGGTGCCCACTATCGACGCAAAAAGAACCCAGGACCCTTCCCGGATGCTCGTGAACAGCAGAGGTGAGCCGTCTGACTGGCAGGGCTTACTATTTTGGCATAGTTTTTCCATATATTAAAAAGTCGCGTCCGAACTTATATTGTTCGGAAACTTAAGTAATGTCTAATGAGGTAAAATTGATCAGATGGTAAAAAGCTCACCGTTTTTGGGGAACTTGGTTAAACGCAGCCTGGGCCATACTAACTCAAAAACTCCATTACCAGTTTATCCACCTCTTCCTGCTTTTCTCTCCAGAACCCATGACCTGCGTCCTTAAAACACTCAAACCTGCAGTTTGGTATCCTCTCCGCCATCTCCATTGATTTTTTCGCGGGCGTCATCAGGTCTTTTTCACCGCACATGACCAGAGTATCGGATTTTATTCCGCTGATTTCTTCCAGGCTATGATGTTCCTGACATGCCTGGAGCTGTCCTAAATATCCTTTTAAGACTTCTTCGTTCTCGGAGATGCTCGCCTGTTTTTTATCAAGGTTCTCTATATTTTCTTCAATATATTCCCTTGTATATCCCAGCAGCAGCGCCATTGCCCATACGACTTTCATTCCCGCCTTTGTTGCGATTTCCCTGGAGGTGCTGAGTATAAGATTCCCTACTTTGTCACGTGAAGATGCACTGCAGCCAATAACGAGCTTGTTCACCCTTTCTGGATGTTTGATTGCAATTCTCTGCGCTATCATTCCACCCATGGACTTACCAGCGAAACTTGCGGAGTCAAAGTTCAGATGATCAAGCAGTCCGACCGTGTCGTCCGCCATATCTTCAATTCCAAAGCCGGGCTCAGTTACTTCTGATGCTCCCACTCCTCTGTTGTCAAAAACAACGACTTTAAATTTTTTTGAATAGATCGGCACCTGGGTCTCCCAGCTTCCAAGCGGGCTCCCCAGCCCTGATATTAAAACCACCGGCTCTCCTTCGCCGTGGACTTCATAATGAATTTTTATTCCATTTGATCTTGCAAAAGGCATCGTCTGTTCCTCAGGATACCGATCTGCTGCTCTCAAGATATTCCCGTAAAATTACCACCGCGGCCATTTTATCAACGACTTTTTTCCTTTTCTTTCTGCTGACGTCCGCTTCTATTAAGGCTTTTTCCGCGGTAACGGTTGAGTAGCTTTCATCAAAATATACTATGGGTATTTTAAAATTATTCTCAATTTTCTCTGAGAAATTCTTAATTTCAACTCCTCTTGCGGCAGGCAGGCCGTCCTCTCTGTATGGAAGTCCAACCACTATTTCAACGGGTCTGTACTGATCAATGATTTTCTTTATCTCGCTTAGATCATTTTTGAGGCTGGTTCTGTCTATCTTTTTCACTCCGTTTGAAGAGATCTTAAGCTCGTCGCTCACGGCCACCCCTATTGTTTTTGTTCCAACGTCAAGAGCTAAAACTCTCATGCTTATATGTGTCAGATTACTCTGGAAAAGAAATATAAAACTGCACTTAATTTATCACAGAACTGCTTTTGTGTCACGACGCGGGGCTTTGGATCTGAAGTTACGTCATCCGAATGCTTGTCTTACGGCTTTATACTGCAATTTTAAAAATTTATTAAAAAAACAGTTGACACATACTACATATTGTGCAAAAATGATTTTTAACTACAATATATTTGATATTGTATCCTGGTTGGTGACCAAATAAGGAGGACTTTCCACGACATGGCAGAAAAATCTAACAGCGAAAACATCAGCGTTAAAGAAGAAGATCTGAAGCACCAAATTGAGGAAGTTCTTGGAAGCGATATAAAAGAGCAAGAAGAGTCGGATGCGGATTTTTCTGTAAACAAAGATCAGGGATATTCCGATGGAGTGGTAACGGTACCTCAGGAAACCATAGACGCTTTTGACGGGGATGAACTAAGAGCGCGCGTGTTTTACGAAAAATACGCGCTCAGGGATCTGTCAGGGAACATCGTTGAAAAAACTCCGGAAGAGCTGTGGAACAGGGTTGCAAAAGAAATATCCACTCCTGAGAAAAACAAGCAGCTTAAAGAGGAATGGAAGGAAAAATTCTTCTGGCTTCTGTCTGATTTCAAATTCATACCGGGAGGAAGGGTACTTTTCGGAGCGGGACAGAAGAGACGCTCAACTTTACTGAACTGTTATTTTATGCCTATCAAAGAAGATTCAATCGAAGGGATCTTCACATGGTGCGGCGAAGCTGCAAGAACCTACTCTTACGGGGGGGGGGTAGGAACCGATATATCCATTCTGAGACCAAAAGGGTCTCCGGTCAACAACTCCGCGGTTTATTCCACGGGAGCGGTTTCCTTTATGGATTTGCTGTCCACGACCACCGGCACAATAGGGCAGGCCGGAAGACGGGGGGCCTTGATGATAACCATCAGGGTGGATCACCCCGATATAATTGAATTTCTTAACGTAAAAAACGACCCCGAAAGAAGGAAGGTCCAGTTCGCCAACATATCCGTAAAAGTTACGGACGAGTTTATGAAAGCGGTGGAAAACGACACGGACTTTGAACTTAAGTTTGAAGGTGATATGACAAAGATCAGCAAGAAGGTAAGGGCAAGGGAAATCTGGGACCTTCTGGTTAAATCCGCCCACGAGTCTGCAGAGCCAGGGCTTATTTTCTGGGACACGGTAAAGAAATACTCTCCAACGGAGTACAATGGGATGGAGGTCAACGGGGTAAATCCCTGCAGTGAACAGGCCCTTGAAGATTACGGCAACTGCTGCCTTGGAAACGTCAATCTATCTCTGTTCGTAACGGACGAGTTTACAAAAGAGGCTAAGATCGACTGGGAAAATCTTGAGAAAGCTTTTCAGTACTCAGTGAGATTTCTTGACAACATACTTGACTACAACACAAAGAAACACCCGCTTAAATACCAAACCGATGCATCCGCTCTTTCAAGGAGAATAGGGGTAGGATTTACCGGTTTTGGGGACATGCTTGCCAAACTGAACATAAAATACGACAGCTATGAAGCGCTCGATTTCACGGATCAGATGTTTGAACACATCAAGAACATCGTTTACGAGGCAAGTTCTGATCTGGCCCAGGAAAAAGGCAGCTTTCCCGCCTTTGATCTGGATGTACACCTGTCAGGCCCTTTCCTGGATTCTGTAAAGGAAAACGTCATTGAAAAGATCAAATCCCAGGGTTTAAGAAACGCGTGCATACTGACCGTTCCTCCAGTTGGGAGTGGTTCGGTACTGGCGGGCACAACAAGTGGGGTTGAACCCATGTTCGCGCTCTCTTATTTCAGACGCTCCGAGTCGCTTTCCAAGGAAGAATTCAAGGTATATCACCCCTTGGTAAATAAATACATTGACAAGTTCGAGATCGAAAACGAGACGGAGTTGCCAAACACCTTTGTTACCTCTCATGAAATAGAACCTGAAATGCGAGTTCGCATGCAGTCAGCGATCCAGAAACATATAGATTCATGCATTTCCAGCACCGTAAACCTTCCCACGGACATTACTTTAGAGGAGGTTGAACGGATATATTTCCTCGCGTGGAAGATGGGTTGCAAGGGAATAACGGTTTACAGAGAAGGTTCCAGACAGGGCATTTTAATAACAGAAGAAGGAGCAAAACAAAAAGAAGCAAAAAAGGAATTAGACAACACCAATCTAACCGACATTTCAACCCGGGATGAAGGGATGCCAAACACCCACCCCAACCTCACCTCATCCCCTCATCCCTCTCCTATTCCTAAGGTCACGCCTATAAAAAGGCCTCACACCTTACCAGGATTTACGGAGGTGATAAAAACCGGGTATGGAAACTTGTACGTAACTATTAACACGTATCAGGAAAAACCTTTTGAGGTGTTCGTGCAGATTGGAAAGTCAGGATACACCGCAATGGCCGACGCTGAAGCAACCGGCAGATTGGTATCTTTAGCGCTAAGGTCCGGCGTGAACGTTAAGGACGTTGTAGAACAACTTGAAGGAATAGGCGGGTCTTCTCCCGTTTTCTCAGACGGAAAGCTTGTAACGTCCATACCTGACGCCATAGCAACGGTGCTGAGAAGAAACTTCATGGACACAGACAGCCCCACCCAAGTCCAAATCACGGAAAAAAAAACTCTTTCTGATATAAAACAACCCGATCTATTCAGAAAAGGGGTAACCAGTGACTACGAAGCTGTGCTTGAAGACTGTCCGGAATGTGGAAACAGAGCACTTGCCTTTGAATCCGGCTGCATGACCTGCAAATACTGTGCTTATTCCAAGTGTAGTTAGAAAAAATTGGCTGGCAAACCTATAGGGGATTAAAAACTACCACTTATTACATTTAGTCAACACTTTTTCTATAGATTCTAAAGACCTCTGTAAAGA
>CAZUNK010000017.1:0-3130 GCA_964622285.1 uncultured Spirochaetia bacterium | reverse complement strand
GGAAGATATAGTCCTCACCTACAGAGAGTTCAAAAAAATATCGCACAGCATAGAGGAAAACAAGCAGCTTCTGAAGGATAAAGAGCTCTCCGCCCTTGTAAAGGAAGAGAACCTGCTGCTTGAGGAAGAAAAGCAGTCCCTTGAAGACAAGCTCCGGCTGCATCTGCTTCCCAAGGACCCAAGGGATAAAAAGAACGTGATAATGGAGATCAGAGCAGGTACCGGAGGAGAGGAAGCGGCGCTGTTCGCCTCTGACCTGTTCCGCATGTACTCCAGGTTCTGTGAAAAAAAAAGGTGGAAACTGGAGCCTCTCAGCATAAATGAGACCGGGATCGGGGGATTAAAGGAGATGTCCTGCGCAGTTGAAGGCAGGGACGTTTACGGGACTCTGAAGTACGAAAGCGGCGTGCACAGGGTGCAGAGAATACCCGAGACCGAAACAGGAGGCAGGATACATACCTCAACTGCAACGGTCGCTATACTGCCGGACGCAGATGAAGTGGACGTGCAGATAAATGAAAAGGACCTTCGCATAGACACCTACAGGGCCTCAGGGGCAGGCGGGCAGCACGTGAATAAAACCGACTCCGCCATAAGGATAACGCATGTGCCGTCAGGTATCGTGGTGCAGTGCCAGGATGAGCGCTCACAGCACAAAAACAGAGCGCACGCAATGAAAATGCTCAGGGCCAAACTGTACGAAATAGAAGAAGCTAAAAGAGACAGTGAACTTTCCGACAACAGAAAATACCAGGTCGGGTCCGGCGACAGGAGCGAAAAAATAAGGACCTATAATTTTCCGCAGAGCCGCGTGACGGAACACAGGATAGGACTTACGGTGCACAAAATAGAATCCATACTGGACGGAGGGCTGGACGAACTCATAGAACCTCTTAGAACTTTTTATCAGACTGAAAGCCTTAAAAACCTGACGGTATAAAAAAGCCGCCCTCCCGGGTACTTACACGTTAGTGAAATAACCTGATATAATGCTGTTTGATGCATACTTCCTATATAACTGCGTTTGCGTACCTGCTTAGTCTGGTGTTTTTTATATTCAGCCTGTGGAAGCCGGAAGAAAAAGCATCCAGAGCCGGGCTTTATCTCGGCGTTCTGGGTTTTGTGTTCCACACTTATTATCTGTATCAGATAATGTTCCAGGGTGCCGCGCACGCCGGGGGACTGACAAGGTCTCTGGTCATATTTGCCTGGTTCATTCCGCTTGTTTTTCTGATATCCAGACTGCTTTATAAACTTCCGTCCCTGGGGGCCTTTATTTTCTCACTTGCGTTCGTTGGTACAGTGCCCAGTTTGGTCGTTCCCCCCGGAGTGATAACAGCTGATGATCCGACCATAAACAATCCCTGGATACTTGTGCATATAATAGTTGTACTTTTAGCCTCATCAATTTTTGCAATAGCTTTTGTGGCCGGGATCTTTTACCTGTTTGAAGAAAGCAAGATAAAGGAAAAACGTCTTGGGAAAATGCTGCAGCAGCTCCCGTCCCTTAACACTCTTGATAAGGTCAACCATATCGGACTGATGATAGGGTTTCCGCTGATCACGGTAGGTATGGCAGTGGGATTCTTTGTTGCAAACCAGATCTGGGGCTCCTCATGGAGCTGGGGCAGTAAAGAAACCCTTTCAGTCGTTACCTGGTCTATATATGCAGTTCTGCTCAACTGCAGGCTGTCCCTTGGCTGGAGAGGGAAAAAATCCGCCGTGGGGGCAATTATAGGGTTTGGAATTATTATTGTTACCCTGATAAATACGGCGTAAGGTCATCCCGGAAATTCTCAGAGCACCATCAAGCCTGTTGCATTATTGTGCGTATATGCTGTAGAATTAACATAAAAATAATTAAGGAGGTATTGCACAATGGCTGTAGCACGAATAACTGAAGTTGTAGGCGGTTCTCCAAAATCATGGGAGGATGCAGTCCAGCAGGCCCTTGAAAGAGCCAATAAGACCATAAGAGGCCTTACGGGCATTGAAGTAACAAAAATGAACGCTCATATAGAGGACGGTAAAATAACCGAATACAGAGCCCATGTCAGAATAACCTTTATTCTTGAAGAGTAGTTTGTTTAAGCAGCAACATTAAATCGTACCTTCTGATCAGCCTGCTTTACTTAAACAGGCTGATCAGAATCCTTTAATCTTCTTCTGTTTTTTTTTACGCTGTTGATCTTATACGACGCCTTAAGTAAATGAACGAGTTTGTAAAAGCACATGGACTGGGTAACGACTACATTGTGCTTGACGGCAACAACCTCTCCTTTGATCTCACCCCTGAAGCCTTAAGACTTATCTGCCACAGAAATTTTGGGATAGGTTCTGATGGAATACTGGTTCTGACTTCCACTGGTCCCGACGTTTTCGGGTTAAGGATCTTTAACCCTGACGGGAGCGAGGCGGAAAAAAGCGGGAACGGGCTGCGAATATTCGCCAAATATCTTTATGAACACGGATACACGGACAGCAGTAAGTTCCGGATCAAAACTCCAGGGGGCATGGTAACGTGTGAACTCAGCACCGTGGGCAAAGTAGTTAAACATGTAACGGTGGAAATGGGCTTTGCAAGTTTCAACAGCAGGGATATACCGGCGGAAGGCAAAGACAGAGAGGTAGTTGACGAAGAAATAAGAATAGAGGGAGATATACTGAAGTTTACCGCACTGTCTGTCGGCAATCCCCACTGCGTGATATTTTCTGATGAACTTGATCCAAACTATATAAAAAAAGTGGGACCTATTATTGAAAACAACAGCCTGTTTCCCAACAGAATAAACATCCAGATAGCAAAGGTCACTTCAAGAAACTCAATTGACATTTTGATATGGGAAAGAGGCGCAGGATACACGCTTGCCTCAGGCAGTAGTTCATGCGCGGTGGCAGCCGCAGCCGTGAAGAACGGTTTGACCGACAATGAAGTTCAGGTAAATATGCCCGGCGGAACGCTGGATATTCACATAAGAGCAGATTGGTCTATAAAGATGAAAGGACCGGTGGAAGAGGTAGCGTCCGGCGTAATCAGCAATGACCTGATTGGAAAAGTTCAGAACTGACTTAATGGAACAGTGTTCCAAGGCCAGCTAAAACTTACTATAAAAAGAAACAATACCTAAAC
>CAZUNK010000016.1:0-6587 GCA_964622285.1 uncultured Spirochaetia bacterium | reverse complement strand
CTTATAATTGCCCCTAAATTGTTCGGATCTTCCAGGTGATCAAGTACAAGAAAAAATGTGCTTTCCTTTTTTTTCAGCAGATCATTAAAACCGGTGTACTGAAACTCTCTTACCTCCGCAGCCACGCCCTGATGCCTGGTCCCATCAGAGAGAGCGTTTAACCTGTCTTTGTTCACAAAAGACAGCTTTATTCCCTGTTTTTTTGCTGCTTTTATGATTTCATCAGAGCTTTTAGGGGAACTCCCGGAGGAGAGGAATATTTCTTTAACTGAACCGGGATCATAATTTAAAATTTCCAGTACAGGATTTTTACCATAAATAATCAAGCTTCAGTGCTCCGGACGGCAAACTTAATTTTTGGCTTTATTTTCTCTCAGCTGTATCAACTTTATCCTGTTTTCTATTTTTTCATTGATCCATTTAGGATCCCACCATTCAAGAGGCCTGACCGGTATGCCGTGAACGTATATACCAAAATGCAGATGATCACCAAGTGCAAAGCCTGAGGTTCCAGTCCTGCCTATTATGGAACCTTTTTTTACCCCATCTCCCTCGTTCACCACGATTGAGCTCAGGTGGGAATAAAGGGACATAACTCCCAGTCCATGGTCCACGACCACTGAGTTGCCATAAAGCCCAATCTCTCCCACAAATACCACCAGTCCTCCATTAGCTGCTTCAACCGGGTACTTCTTTGTAACTGACAGGTCGTAGCCAAGATGGTACTGCTGATCAATGCTTTCACCTTTTATAATGTAATTCCGCCTGTCTCCAAAAGTTGCCACAACCTGTGAATTAGACAGCTGTTTGAATCTTCCGGACCAGAGTCTGTGATTTACTGATTTTTTCGTTATTTCTTCGATCTTTTCATTGCTTTCTCTGCGCATCTTATTATTAACTTCAAGAAATATCTCCCGGGTCCTGCTCTCTGGGTCATCCACGTGTTCCTCAATAAAAGGAAGCATGTTCCTTAAAATGAACTTGTCACTTATAGATAAATTGCTCTCCTTGTAAGTGGCTTTTGAAAGTTCGTAGAAGATGGAAACTGTCGTGTCATTACCAGCTGCATCAACCGCGTACAGGTAAATTTCCTCGTCATAATCCGCGTTATAGGGATAAGTGAAAAAACAAAGGTACAAAGTCGGGTCGCTGAAATAACCGCTGTAGCCCGGAAAAAACCGGTCCCCGACCCTTATTCCACTTTCCTTTGTATCTCTGGATGAACTGTAGATTATAAAACCTGCCCCGCCGTGCTTTATATACTGCGCACTGGAAAGTTCTTTTACCCTTGGACGCTGCATATCAAGGTTAAGGGTCGCCTCCAGTTCAGTTCTATTGCCTCTGAAAAACCTTATACGTGAATGATCCTCAGCGATCACCTTCAGCCTGATCTCACCCTCTTCAACTCCCATTTTTTTGTTCATTTTCACAAAAACGCTCTCTGTTTTAACGTTATGGTCGTAGTCTTCGTTCACTATAAGGGACTGTGCGTGTTCATCCCCAATGTAAACCTTGATGTTTTTCAGCCCCGTGCCACTGTCTGAGACAGTTATTTCAAACGGCTTAAGACCAATATATCCCGTATCACTGACAAACTTCACCTCAGGCGAATCCCATTCAAGCTGCGGCAGGAGCGGCCGGATCAGATAAAAAACAACAAAAGCAGCAAGGATGCATATGAGCAGTATTTTCAGCGGTCTAATCATTATGACGGTATGTTCCAGGCATTAAAACCGGTTTAAACGCAGCCGCTGAGGAACCTGGTCCAGCTCAGCGGGGCTTATACAGGTTTTAGTTAAAGGTTTTTGCAACAGGAAGTATTTTACCATTTTAAACAGGGATAGAAACATAGATTTTAAAAAAGTTGTCCTGTGCTGTGGTTGTAAGTTTTAACTTTAGGGGACTATATACTTTGTTGCCCAAAATTAAAAAAGATAAATACCAATTGTTCCATTGTCTCTGAAAAGGTTGATCTCATGTCAGCGGGAGAAACTGCTGGATTGCTTTTACAGCAGTCGCCGTATATCGTGAACTGTGGTACCAGCACCCCGAACTATCTCCCGCTTGGTACTTTACCGTCAATCCTTATTTTATCATTCTGGCAAGTTACCGCTGGTTCACTACAATTGCAGGCTATAGGGACTTGGTTATTGTCATGGATTACCGAGCTGGCAGGTTACACCCTGTCTGTTGCAAATTGCAGGTGTGGGGAGAGTAAGCGAGTTTCCCCTCAGATCCAGGTTCGTGAGACTTGTTAGGTCATCAAACAGACCTGCGGGCAAGCTATCTATCATATTGTAAGCCATAGTCAGTTCCCGAAGACTTGTTAACCCGTCAAACAGGTCTGCAGGGGGGTTCGCTATGTTGTTGCCACCCAGATGCAGTTCCTGAAGATTTGTTAACCCGTCAAACAGATCTGCAGGGGGGTTCGCTATACCAAAGCTAATCCTATTATCGTTATTCAGAGACAGTTTTTCCAGATTTACAAGACCTGCAAACACGGTTTCAGGCAGACCCATCGTCAGTGGATTGTACTGCAGATACAACCACTCGAGATTTGTAAGCCCGTCAAACAGTTCTTCGTGTAGGGTTGTAAGTCTATTGTGGTTCATACGCAATACATGCAGATTTGAAAGCCCATCAAACAGGTCTTCATGTAGGGTCGTAAGTCTATTTTCATTCAGACTCAGAGAGCTAAGATTTGAAAGCCCGTCAAACAGGCCTGCAGGTAGGCTACTCAGGTCATTGCTCTCCAACTCCAGCACATTAAGCCTTGAAAGCCCGTCAAACAGGTCTGCAGGTAGGCTGCTCAGGTCATTGTTACTCAGATACAGATCTGTGAGCCTTGAAAGCCCGTCAAAGTCATCCGCTTGCAGAGAGGTAATTCCCTTGTCTCTCAGGTCCAGTGGTGCTCTAATTCCAGTAATGCTCTCAAGATGGACTTCAGTAACGGCGTCGCAGGTAACTGCGTTAAATATTTCATTTATCCTTTCAAGAATGGCATCCCGCACCTGCTGCGTGCGACCGCAGATGTTTTTAATCTGCGAAACTGTGGAGATCACGTTGAACATGAGTTCTGCCGTGTCCCCATCTACATCCCTTGCCGTATAAGTTACGCTTGTGGTGCCCACAAGTGTAGGAGAACCACTCAACTCCCGTGTGCCAGGATCAAACAACATCCCATTCGGCAGAGGTGCTAAACTGTAAGTTAATTCTCCAATCCCGCTCATTGCCTCCGGCAGGATGACTGAAACGCCTGGTCTTCCCTGGACGTAAACCCGATCAGCTATTTGCTCCGTAAAGAATGGATCAGGATTTTCAGCTACATTTATAGTGAATGTGAGCGTGCCTGAATCGCTTGCTTGCGTATTCCTATCTCCATCCGCTACCGTATATATTACACTTACAGTCCCTGTCCCTGAAGGTGTACCGCTCAATATTTGTGTAACTGGATCAAACATTAATCCAAAAGGCGATGCGGGACCTATGGTATAGCTCAAACCTGCAGTCCCCCCATTCCCGCTCGTTGCCACCCGTGGCAAGGTCAACGGGGTTATTTCTATCCCTTCTATGTAATTCTGAGCAGGTATATTGTCTCCGGGTCTAAACTCTGGTGCAGTGTCCGCAGCTACAGACATTTCGAACCAGAGTAAGTCTTCATCCCTTGAATCTGTATTATCATCTTCATCCACTACCTTATATTCTACTATTATTGCACTCCCTACCCTTGAAGGTATACCGCTCAATGTTCGTGCAACTGGATCAAACGTTAAACCAAAAGGTGACTCTGGGATTATGCTGTAGCTTAATTCTCCATTCCCTCCACTTGCCAATGGTAATGTCAACGGCGTTATTGCTAAGTTCTGTATGTAGTTCTGAGCATCTAACTCATCATCATCCATACCAAAGGACGGCCGAACATCTGCAGCTACTGTTATGGTAAACATGAGCGGCGGCATGGTAGGGTCCCCATCTGCATCTGTTGCCGTATAAGTCACGGTCGTCGAATCACCTGAAGACGTAGGTGTGCCGCTTAATTGTCGTGTGGATGGATCAAACGTTAATCCCAAAGGCGATACGGGGTTTATGCTGTAAGTTAATGCTCCATTCCCGCCAGTTGCCAATGGTAATGTCAACGGCGTTATTGCCGTCTGTATGTAGTTCTGATCATCTATCATCTCCGAACCAAAGGACGGCCGAACATCTGCAGCTACTGTTATTCTGAACGTGAGAGAGATTGGGTCCCCGTCTGCATCCGTTGCTGTATAGGTCACGGTCCTGGTGGGACCACCTACAACCGTAGGTGTGCCGCTTAATTGTCGTGTGGATGAATCAAACGTTAATCCAAAAGGCGACACGGGATCTATGCTGTAAGTTAATGTTCCATCCCCGCCTCTTGCCTCTGGTAACGTCTCTGTTGATATTATTTCTCCTTCTATGTAAGTCCGATCACCTATCATCTCTGAACCAAATGTCGGCATAGGATCTGTTACTTCTACAGTTATTCTGAACGAGAGTGTGTCAGTCTCCCCGTCCGCATCAGTTACAGTATAGGTTACAGGTATAGAGTAGCGCCCTACGGCAACCCCCCTCACCGAAGGCGTTCCGCTCAATTGTCGTGTGGATGGATCAAACATTAATCCCTCAAGGGAACCGAGGTCTATACTGTAAGTTAATGTTCGGTTTCCACCAGTTGCCACTGGTAATGTGAGCGGTCTTATTGCTGTACCCGCTGTGTATGACGGAGCATCTATCGTTGAAGAACCAAATGATGGTGTACTTGGTCCTGCATCACCTCCTCCGCCACCACCACACGCTGCTGCAAAAAAGACGCACAGCACAATTCCTAAAAACAGTCTCCAAAAGCTCTCCCCTCTGATATTTATGTTCCTGTTATTTTCACACATCAAATGGTCGTCACCTATATACTTAAGAGCTATTTTATTTATTCTACCCCCCCCCTCAATATTGTCAAGTATAAAAATCCAATACGGTCAATACTCTCAAATGTGGAACTGAGAGGACCAGGCGGTGCAAGGTTCAACTTACCTTTTAATTCTAGGCAATATCGGATATAGTTTCATAACTTAATTAGATAGTTTTTAAATATGCGCGGCGTCTCACCTAAACTGATAGTATTACTATTTATAGCTTCTCTGCTCATTTCAGTATCAATCTACCTTCAGACTGATCGCTTTAAAGAATCTTTAAGGGCTGCTGTAAATGAAAGGATAAATTCCGCTATTGATCAGAAATTTAATATCGGAAAAATAGAAGGCAGCGTAATATTCGGTATCACCCTTAAGGACGTCACGCTGATAACTGAAGAAAAAACTTTCATAAGTATTGAGGAAATATCCACTCAGTACTATCTGCCTTTGTTACTGTCCTTTTTCATCAGTGGAGATATACCCCTTAGAGATGCCCGGATAAGCGGGGCTGAGGTCAATATAACAAGAAATGAAAGTGGAGTATGGAATTTCAGAAAAATAAAGAAAAAGAAAAAAAACAGCGATAAAAAGCGATCTGTGAGCATATATCTGAGCGGCGCTTCTATCAGCGGGTCAAAGTTAGTCATTGATGACGCTCTAAGAAGCAGATATCTGTCCTTCCTGCTGCATGACTCCAGGTTCTCAATTGATCTTATCAGATTAAATACAAAATCCAGACAGATCGTTGTGGATGCTCATGATCTGAACGTTGACTTTAATAAGCTGGGAGAACTAAAGTTCAGAAACCTGAAAACAAACGCCACAATAACAAGGCAGGGAGTCTCTTTTAAAGACCTTAAAGGGCTGATAAACGGACTGGATGTAAAAAGCAGCGGAGCAGTGAACAACTACAGATCCCCTGAGGTTACGGCGGAAATTTTTATCAATAAGTACAGCTCAGAAGGCATCGGGAACTTCAGCGTAAGCATTAACGCTGAAGGCAGGATCTATAAACTGAGCAACATTGTTGCAGAAGCAGACGTGAATTTCGTTAACTCCACTATAAGAGGACACAGGTTACAGACGTCGTTTGAAAAGATCAGGATGAACGGCACAAGGATAAACGTCAAAGGGGACGTTGACTACAAGCTGGGCAGATCAAGCGTTGATGGGTACATTGACCTTAAAAAACTTTTAGCAAAACAACAGACCAATGAATATTACTTTGAGTCAGGTGTTGATGATCTGCTTGTAAAGGACCTGCTTAAAGCCGCGGGTATAAAGTCAGATCTTCTTGCAACCGGCAACAGCCTCAAAGCCAACGCCGCCTTTACGGTAAAGGGCTCCTGGTCTGAAAGAAATGACTTTGCAGCCAGTTTTAACGTTTCAGATCTTAACATGGGAATTAATGGACAGAGTTCTTTGACAGCAAAAGGCAATGTCCAGGCCTTCACCGATCACCTTAGTTTCAATCTGCAGACCAGATCGGATGGATTTCCCCTCTCCGCGCTTCTTGCTAAAACAGGCAGCTCAGCCGTTCTCAGTTCAAAGCTGAACATCTCCGGTGATATTCCCTACAAAGAGAGCAGAAATAACTTTGCACTCACGGTTAAAGGAAGCTTTGACGACTCCGCCGTGAACGGACTGTCAGTGATC
>CAZUNK010000015.1:0-5808 GCA_964622285.1 uncultured Spirochaetia bacterium | reverse complement strand
CGATGGATAGAGCTTTATCCCGCCAGAACTTCCATAAGCTTGTTTTTTATTTTCTCTAATTTATCTGCGTCCAGGACTTTTTTGCCCTTGCCGTCAGACACGTAGAAAACGTCAACGGCCTGATAGTCTTTTGTTGAGATCTTGGCGTAGTTTCTATTGACCCCAGCTTTGCTCAGCGTTTTCGTATTATCATCAAGAAGTCCCGTGCGGTCGTGGGCATAAACGTCTATTACGGTGGAGTGGTCCGATGAGTCGTTGTCGATCTTAACTCTGGCGGGATACTTGGGAACGCTTTTCTGGTACGGAGACTGCGAGGACCTGCGTTTTCTGACAAGGTCTCCCACGCTGAGCTTTTTCTGCAGCACGCCTTTGATGTTTGAATGTACTTTGTTCCACATTGCCTCGTTGTGGTCCGGTTCTGATCTGCTCAGATAATCAACGTAAAACACGTCAAGTACGCGCCCGTCCGTGGTAGTTGACAGCCTGGCGCCCAGTATGTTCACGTCACTTGCGCTCAGTACTCCGCATATCTTATATATAAGACCTTTTTCATCGTTACCCCAGAAAACGAACTCATCATGATCTTCGCTGGGATGAGGGATCAGGTCCGTAACGGTCTTTGAGCCAGCCCTGGTTACGATCTGTATGTGGTGGGCGATGGATTTTGGAGCATGAACGTACAGGTACGAGATGGGCAGCCTTTCAAAAAAACTTCTGACGTCCTCCTTATCTATTTTTTTGTCTTTCAGAAGCTTCATGGTCCTGCCCGTCAGGTAACTGATCCGCTTTTCAATTGACTCGGCCGTGTAGTCCCCTCCCACTTCAAAATATTTTGAGGTCCTCAGGTACAGTTCTCTGAGCAGCATGCCTTTCCAGTTGGTCCAGACGTCGGGGCCCACGGACCTTATATCAGCAAACGTCAGCAGATAAAGAAGGTTCAGCGTCTCCTGGCTTCGCAGCATGTGGGCCAGCCTTTCTATCAGACTTATATCGTGCAGGTCCCTTCTCTGCGAAAAGTGGGACATTATGAGATGCTGCTTGACCAGAAATTCAAGCTGCCTTGTATCTTCCTTTTTAAGGCCCATTCTTTCAGCGATCTTCAGCACCATTAAAGCTCCCGTCTCCGCGTGATCCTTACCCGAGCCCTTGCCAACGTCATGGATCAGGCATGCAAGGTACAGAACGTCTCTTTTAACCACGGATTCAGCTATCTTGGTCAGAAGTGGGAACTCCTTTTCATATTTATAGCTGATCAGGTCCTCTATCTCGCGGATCATCATTATTGAGTGCACGTCGGTCGTGTAAACGTGGTACGCGTCATGCTGGACCATGCACACTATCTTTCCGAACTCCGGCATATAGTGTCCAAGTACCCTGAGTTCGTTCATTAAGAACAGAGTATCCGCAATGTTCTTTCCGGTTCTCAGAATACCAAGAAAGTAGTTGTTGAACCTGCTGTCCCTTCTGGTTTTATCGTCTATACGAGCCGCGTTTTCCCATATCATCCACATAAGATTCCTGCTCATTTCAACTTTGTACTTGTCCAGGTATTCAAACGCACGGACAAAATTGAGCGGGTCTTCCCTGAATATCTCTTTGCTTGACGCCGACAGCTGACCTCCCTTGATCGTAAAGCCGTGCCCTATGCTTTTTGTTCTTTTTAAAAACTGCCACTTACTGGTGGCCATGCACTCTTCAACTATTTTTTTAGAATGCATGTGGGTAAGTCTGGCCCTTAAGTAATAAACCCGCATGAACTTTTCAACTGCCTTGATCTTTGAATCCTTGTATTCAAAGAACTTTGAGACCTTTTCCTGAAGTTCAAAGCTCAGCCGGTCATCCCTTCTGCCGGACTGATAATGCATCTCGGTCCTCACCGTAAGAAGGAAGTTGTAACACCTTTCAATTACCTGATACTCCTTTGAGTTTATAACACCTTTGTTCAAAAGTCCCCGAAGGTCCCTGCTCTTGTACTTTGCCTTTGCGATCCAGAGGGCTGACTGAAGGTCCCTCAGGCCACCTTCTCCTTCCTTGACGTTAGGCTCCAGAAGGTACAGAGAACCGCCAAACTTCTTGACCCGGGTTTCAGTTTCACTCAGCTTACGCTCTATGAACTTTCCGGAAGTTTTCGGCAGTACCTCGCCGTATATCATTTCTTCCAGTCTGGCAGAGAGAACCTCGTCACCGTAAACGTGATGAGAGTCCATTAAAGAGGTGAGAATGGTCGTGTCTTCATCATAGGACAGGTCCCTGCATTCTTTCAGGGTCCTTACCGAGTGTCCAACGTCAAAATTCAGGTCCCATAAGAAATACACAAGCGACTCCACTATCTCTTTAACGATGGACTTGTTTTTCTTTGTATGGAGAAACAGCAGGTCTATGTCCGAGTAAGGACATAGCTCCTCACGTCCGTATCCTCCAACGGCTACAACGCAGGTTCCTTTAAGGTCCTTAAAACCAAAACCCTCCAGGGCGGTGGAGATCAGCTGATCAAATACTTTTGATCTCTGCCTGCAGAGCTCAATTCCAAAACTGGACTTGTATTTCCTGTTTTTTGTATGCTTTGCACGCAGACTGGCCTTTGCTTTTTCAAAGTAGCTGCTTATCTCAGCTTTAAAATCCGTTTTTTCAGGCACTGAGCTGTTAATCGTATCTTACCTCTTATAACTTATGGATATGCCGTCCCTGATCGTAACAAAATCAGTTATAAACCGGCTGTCTTTGCATATCAGGTCGTTAAAGGTCTTAACTCCCTTTGTGCTGGGAGAGTCATCGTCCTGCAGCACCTTTCCCTGCCAGATCACGTTGTCGGTAATAAACAGTCCGCCCGGAACCAGTTTTTCATAAGCAAGGTCAATAACGTCCGGATAGTATTCCTTGTCAACGTCATTGAACACAATATCAAACTTATCATCCGCTTTGCTCAGTATTTCCAGCGCGTTCCCGGTATGAAAATCAACCAGGTCCTCAATGCCGGCTTTTTTAAAGAAATAAAGCGCCTTGCTCTTATTTTCCTCCGAGAGATCAGTGCAGGTCACCCTGCCATCTGGTCCCAGAGCCTGCGAAAACCAGTACGCCGAGTAACCAAAACCAGAGCCAAGTTCAAATATCTTCTTTGAACGGCTCATAAGACAGACCATGAAAAGAAAGTGCCCGGCAAGCGGTCCCACTATCGAGACTTCGGTCTTTAAAGCATGATCGTGCATTTCATCCAGCAGGGGAGAAGTATCGATCGTTCTCTCCATGATGTAGTTTTGTATCCGTTCATTAATTAAATTCATCTCAGGTTTTTTCTCCTCTGCCAAAATCAACCAAAGTTTCATCGTGCCCGGTTCTTTTATTTTCCACTCTTGCCATCATAAAAAGCAGGTCGGAAAGTCTGTTTAAATAGTTTATTCCCAGTGGGTTTACCTCCTCCTGCTCAGACAGTTTTACAAGCTCCCTTTCTGCGCGCCTGCATACCGTTCTTGCAAGATGTATATAGGGAGCCCCCTTTTTTCCAGCCGGCAGAATAAACTCCTTTAAGTCACCAACCTCTGCGTGAAACTGATCTATGTGCCCCTCTATACGCTCAACCATCTGCTTTGTAATTCTTGGCACGCTGCCCGCAAAATCACTGGGAGTGGCCAGGTCACTGCCGAGTATAAAAAGGTCGTTCTGCAGGCTTTTTAAGATCTTTCTCAAAGGACCGTCCTTAACGTTGCCTATAGCAATGCCGATTACCGAATTGAGTTCATCCACGTCTCCGTAAACCCCGACTCTCAGCGCGGATTTACTGACTCTGCTGCCGTCGACAAGAGAGGTCTTTCCCTTGTCTCCCGTCTTTGTATAGACCTTTGTGATCCTCTTTTTAGCCATTTATAAAATCAGAACAAGTTTTTTAACAGCGTTTTTGCCGCCTGTGAATTTTCACACATTGACCCTTCATTGGCAAACCTTAAACTTTGGCAGTTTTTCCGGACCTGCCCTGTTCACACTCTTCTAATGAAAAACTTTTCATTAATAAGGTTACTAATATTGAAGATAAAATTAAAGCGTGTAGATTAACAATCTAATTAAGACTCCAACGGACACCGCTTTATGTCTTTCCCAGACGATTTAACAGAAAAAATAAACCAGATCGTTGACAGGCACGAAACTAAAAGGTCTTCCCTGATCCCGGTGCTGAGGGAAGTGCAAAGCCATTATGGATGGCTTTCCAATGAGGCTATGGAGAACGTGGCGGCAGCTTTGGACATTCCCCCTTCCGACGTTCAGACCGTTGCCACTTTTTACACAATGTTTTTCACAAAGCCAAAAGGCAAACACGTGATATGGGTATGCAGGACCTTATCCTGTGCTCTTAAGGGAGCAGAGCACGTTGAACATTATCTCTGCGACAAACTGAAGCTCAAAACCGGACAGACGAGTAAAGACGGCAAGATAACTCTGATGGAAGCCGAATGTCTCGCATCGTGCGGCACGGCTCCGGTCATGCTGGTTGACGACACCCTTCATGAAAATCTGACCCGGGAAAAGGTTGATCAAATTATTGAAAATCTGACTAAAAATTAGTTTTTTAAGCTAAACTAACAATCGTGAGCGCTAAAAAGATCGTCTTAATTCCAGGGGATGGCATAGGTCCTGAGATCGCCGAAGCGGCCAAAAGGGTTTTTGAAGCCTCAGGGGCTGATATTGAATGGGTTGTGCGAAACGCGGGAGTATCGGCGCATGGAAAGCACAATGACCTTCTCCCGGAAAGCACGCTTGACGCGGTAAGAGAGCATAAAGTCGCGCTTAAGGGACCTTGTATGACCCCCATAGGTGGGGGATTTTCATCCGTAAATGTTCGCCTTCGAAAAGCTCTTGATCTGTACGCGGCCGTAAGGCCCATCAGAAGCTTACAGGGAGTAGATACAAGGTTTTCAGACGTTAACGTTGTAATTATAAGGGAAAACACGGAAGGGCTTTACAGCGGAGCTGAAAATCAGATCTCCCCAGGGGTCGTTGTAAGCATGAAAGTGGCAACCGAGAAAGGATGCAAACGAATAGCGAAATGGGCGTTTGAATACGCAGAAAAAAGAAACAGAAAAAAGGTCACCGTTTTTCATAAAGCCAATATAATGAAGATCACCGACGGGCTTTTTATAGAGGAATCAAAGGAGATCAGCCAGCATTACAGCGGAGTTGAATACGAGGAACAGATAGTGGACTCCGGGTGTATGAAGCTCGTTCAGGACCCTACTAAATATGACATTCTGCTGCTTGAGAACCTCTACGGAGACGTGATAAGTGATCTGTGCTGCGGGATGGTTGGTGGACTTGGGGTGGTGCCGGGGGCAAATATAGGTGATGAGTGCGCCGTGTTTGAAGCCGTGCACGGTTCAGCGCCGGACATTGCAGGGCTGAACGTTGCAAATCCACTTGCGCTCATAATGTCAGGAGTGATGATGCTCAACCATATAGCGGACAGAGAAGAAGGCTTTGGGTATATGAAAAAATCCGCGGAGAAAATTAAAAAAGCTTACGAGATGGCCCTTTCCGACGGGGAAACAACGCGGGACCTCGGGGGCAGTTTGAAAACATCTGATTTTGCCAGGGTGCTGGTCCGGAATATTGTAAAGCTCTGACACCAGAAAAAATAACAACCTCTCCCCAGCGCTGCTTAAAGAAGATTGTAGATCAGATTGAAAATGTATTTCAGATTGGGAGAGTTTTTCTGTAATTCAAGTTTGGGAGATAAAGTGCTGATGCTCGGAAAAAGAAGTTCGTTGTATATCTCAGCTATATTTTTGAACTCTTCAAACTCTATCAGCATGGGATCATAAA
>CAZUNK010000014.1:0-7059 GCA_964622285.1 uncultured Spirochaetia bacterium | reverse complement strand
CGTTAGAAAGGCAATGGAAAAAAACACGCTTATTGTTATTTCAAGCAGGATCTCGTCAGGAATAAGCGGATTTGACAAAATAGCCGTTTTTGAGAACGGCAGCGTTGCCGAAGTGGGAACTCATAACCAGCTTATGGAAGCAGACGGCATATATGCCAACGTCTATAAGATACAGAATATAAATACCTGGCAGACAAGGCAATAAAATTGAGCATATTTCAATCAGAAGAAAAAAAACGGACAAAAACCTACGACATTAAGATCCTGAAATGGCTTTTTGGCTACCTGAAGCCAAAAGCTCCTGTTTTTGTTCTTTCTTTGATCTTTATGATCTTAACGGCTTTCCTTGAGGTGGCTGTTCCGTACCTTACAAAATACGCTGTCGACAATCACATATACCCCTCGTGGTCCTTAGCGGACAAGGGCGCGGACGAGACCGGCCGGCTTGCCGTTAAATATCCCGGTGAGCTTATAAAGCTCAGAGACGGAAATTACCTGATAAACGTCTCAAAAATTGAGAACGCCGACAGGGTGGACCTTGAGAAAAGCAGCCTCGCTCCGGAAGTGAAGTACATGGTTTTTAAAGAGTCTGAAATGAGCCATGAAAAAAAAGCTCAGCTGCTGAAGATCTTTAAAAAAAACAAGGAAATATTTTACAACTTAGGAGAAATACACTACGCCAGGTTTGAGGACATAGGCTCGCTGCCAAAAGATGAAGTTCGGCTTTTAAGGTCAGAGAGCTACAGTTCGCTGAAAAAATACGTCCTGTTAATATTTGCAAGTCTGTTCGGGGTTTTTCTATCTACTTCCGCTTATACCTACCTTCTGTTTTATTCAGGTCATGAAATAATGCACCGTATCAGATGCGATGCTTTCTCCCGCATTCTGAAACTTCCGCAGACGTTCTTTGATAAAAATCCCGTGGGAAGAGTGACCACAAGGGTAACTAACGACGTTAACACTATCAACGAAATGTACACGTCCGTACTGGTCCAGCTGATCAAGGACGTTCTGGTCATTATCGGGATTGTTTCCATCATGTTCACAATGAACATCAGGCTGACGGCGATCATACTGTGCCTTATGGCGCTTTTGACCATCGTTGCGGCGCTGTTCAGAATGAGGCTCAAGACCGTGTTCAGGAACATCAGAATCACAATAGGCAAGCTCAACTCGTTCGTGCAGGAAAGCATTCAGGGAATAACCCTTATAAAGCTCTACGGAAGAGACTTTGAGAACTTTAAAAGGTTCAGCCTTATAAACAGGGAGAACTACTCGGCAAACATGTCCCAGCTCTGGGCTTATATAATGTTCAGGCCCTTTATTGAGTACGTCAGCGTACTTGGGATCGCGGCGATACTCTGGTACGGTGGATGGAACGTAGTAAGCAACAACCTTACGCTGGGAGGTCTTATTGCTTTTTTATACTACGTCAGAATGCTGTTCCATCCCATACAGCACCTTTCGGAACGTTACAACGTTTTCCAATCTGCAGCTGCCGCCTCGGAAAATCTGTACGACCTGGTGAACGAGCCAGTTGAAAAGACCGGGAGTGAAAAACCGGTGGATGCATCTCCTGCAGTAGAGTTCAGGAACGTCTGGTTTTCCTACAACAACAGGGACTGGGTGCTGAAAAACGTCTCTTTTAAGGTCCATCCGGGAGAGACGGTGGCTCTGGTAGGACTTACCGGGTCAGGGAAAACCACCGTGGTGAACCTTATCCTTAAATTCTACAAAGTGCAGAGAGGAGAGATACTTTTTAACGGAGTGGACGTGAACGACGTTGATAACGATTTTCTCGTGTCAAGGGTCACCGCGATCTTCCAGGACCTTTTCCTGTTCGGTAAAGATGTTTCAGATGACCCGGTGGACTATGAAAAAGCCAACCTGGACCTTGGCCTGAACAAGCATATCGGCAGGGGAAAGGCTCTGTCTTCAGGGGAAAACCAGGCGGTCGCCTTTACAAAGGCCCTGAGCAGAACCTCAGACGTTCTTATCATGGACGAGGCAACCTCAAACCTGGATGCTCAGACCGAAGAAAAGATACAGGGCATGATAAAGGATCACGGCAGAAAGACCATGCTGATCATAGCTCACAGACTTTCAAACGTCCGGGGAGCGGATAAAATAATAGTCATTCACAAAGGGAATATAGTGGAATCAGGTACCCACCACGAACTTCTGCAGAACAACGGAATATACACCACCCTGCACAACTACAATAAACAGGTCCTGAAGGTCTCGTCCCCCTCAGGCTAGAACAGTCCTAAAAGCCTGACCGAGATAACGGCAAGAGCAAGGGCAAAAAAGTACCTTATGAACCGCTCCCCTTTTCTTACTGAAATTTTAGCAGCCCACCACGCGCCGGTAACGGTGCCGGCCGCAAGAGCCGCTCCAAGTCCCCAGTTCACGTTGCCCGTTAGAGCAAACACCGCCAGCGCGGGAACGTTAATGCTCATAATTGCAAAAACCTTGTGCATGTTGGTCTTTATCAGATCAACGCGGAGAGTTCTCTGAACGAGAGCAATGATCAGAAAACCAATGCCGACCTGTATGAACCCCCCGTAAAATCCAAGAACAAAAAAACCGGGATATACCAGCCACGCGCTTTTGTTATCACAAGCGGCCTTTTCAAGTGTCTGCCTGGAGCGCGGGAGAAGTATCATAACTATAACGCCTATAATAACGACCACGAGAGCCTGCTTAAAAGCCTCGCTGCTTATCTCCGTGGCGTAGATGGAACCAAGTACCGCCCCTGGAAGGGTCAGCAGGGCATAGATATAGGTGTACCTGGTCTGACGCACGTTCTCAGTCCTGAAAGAAGCGGAGGCAGAGACATTCTGGAACATTATCGCGAGCCTGTTCGTGCCGTTTGCCATAATGGGGTCCACTCCAAGAAAAATAAGCGCGGGAACGGTAACGCTTGATCCTCCGCCCGCGGTAACGTTCATAAAGGCGGCCAAAACTCCCACAAAGAACAGTACAATAGCGTCCAGAAGTTCCATTTATCTACTTAATGCGCCTGTGCTCAACTAAGCCTGCTCTGCCGATGATCAGATCGCTTGTGGTTCCGACGAACAGTCCGTGCCCTATGATTCCGGCTCTTTTATCCAGTCTTATGGAAAGTTCCAAGGGGTCGGATATAATCCCGAAGTCACAGTCAAGTACATAGTTGCCCTGATCGGTCCTGAAAGCCTCCCCGTCGGCGTTTTTTCTGAGAGCAGCTTTTGCACCTATGGAAGCAAGATATGAGATCTCCATGCTGTGCCCGAAGGGCAGTACCTCTACCGGCAGATGCCATTTCTCGCCCAGTTTACCGGAAAGTTTGCTCTGGTCAACGACAACGACGTTACGCCTGCTGCTCTGCGCCATTATTTTCTCTCTGAGAAGAGCCCCTCCGCCGCCTTTTATCAGGTTGGAGTCAGCATCCACCTCATCTGCACCGTCTATATTGATGTCAATCCCCTCAACGTCGTTGATATCAGACAGACTTATCCCAAGCCCGGAGGCGAACTTTTCCGTCCTGACCGAACTGGGAACAAAAGTAAGATCATTCAGCTTTTCTGCTTTCAGCCCGGCGGCGATCTCTTCCATCACAAGCTCGGCAGTGCTTCCCGTTCCAAGCCCAATGGTCATGCCCGGCTCTATAAGATCAACCACAAACTCAGCTGATCTGTGCTTTATGTTCAACAGGTCCTTTTCCAGCATGAGAAATTACTCTACTTGAAGCTGAGAACTTCAGCAATCACAGCCGGCCGTGATCTTACTGCATCAGTTCCGCTATTCTGCTTAATCCATTATCAATCCCGTCCAGAATCTCTATCCTCGAAACGCTTCGCCCTGTGGTGCTGAGGGCAAGATAATCTCCAAGGGACTGCGCCTTGAACAAAGTCCCGAAGGTGATTGACGAACCTCCGGATAAAGGCTCGCTGGGAATGGGAAGATCTACATCGGGGATTGACATAAGCTGAACGAATATTCCCCGTCCCCCGTCCCCTTTGTGAAGCTGTCCGGTTGAGTGAAGGTACCTGGGACCAAAACCAAAGGTCACAGGAACGTTTAACCTGATGGACAGCTGCTGCGCCAGATGGTCCAAAGATCTTTCGTGCTCGCAGGACGGTGGAATGAAAGCCTGCAGGCTCAGGTAGCTTCCCTTTTCGCCGGCTTTACTAAAAATCCATCTTTTAAAGTCTTTCAGGTCACTGAGGTCGGCGCTGGAAAAGACCCTTAATCCCTGATCTTCAAACAAAGGCTTTACCTCTGACATAGCGCCGCTTTTTATATACTCATTCACAAAATCCTTCGCGTGCCTTTTTGAATGCTCAACGTCAGGTTGATCAAACGGGTTTATTCCAAGCACAGCCCCACATACTGCCGTTGCAAACTCCCAGCTGAAGATCTGCTGTCCGAAATCATAAAGGTCTTCTATCTCGGCACAGATCACGGGAGCCCCCCTGCTTAAAGCAAAGTCCAGCTGCGTCTGCAGTTTTTCGTCCCCTTTTGTCTTTATGAACAGAAAGAACCTGTCCTGCCCGTACTCCCTGCCGGAATCAAACCCACTTTCTATAACTGGCAGCACCCCCTGTCCTTTTTTGCCAAGGCTCTCGGCTATAAGCTGCTCCACCCAGCAGGCAAAGTATCTGACGCTCTCTGAAGTAATGATGCTCATTTTATCTACGTTCTGTGAGGCAAGATGCCCGATCAGCAGCCCGAGCCTGAGAGGAAGGTTCTCAGTAACGTCGTTCAGGGTGGTTGATACGGCACAGCTTTTTGCAGAACCGAGCAATCTTTTCAGGTCCATTCCTATCAGCGAAGCAGGAACAAGTCCAAAGAAAGAAAGTACTGAGAAGCGTCCACCCACGTTGGGGTCGTTCAGAAATACTTCTCTGAACTTCAGCATTCCGGCGGTTTTCTCCAGGTCTGACCCGGGGTCGGTAATTGCCACAAAACTGCTGCCCGCTCTTTTGTTTCCCAGCGCCTTGCTGAACCGGTGGTAAAAATATCTCATCAGGGACAAGGTCTCGATCGTAGTGCCCGATTTTGTCGAAACGACCACAAGGGTCCTTTCAGGATCAACGGAGCTTTCAACTTTTTTTATGGCGTCCGGAGAGGTGGTGTCAAGGACCTCAAACGACAACTGACCTTCCCGGGAAAAGGTTTTGTCAAAAAATTCAGGTCCGAGGCTTGATCCCCCCATACCGATAAGTAAAACCCTGGTAAAGCCGTCGTCCTTCACCTTTTTGGCAAACCCTTCAATAAAACTGATGGCATCTGCCATGGAGTCTGGAAGGTCCAGCCATCCGAGCCTGTTTGAGACCTCCTCCGGGCTGTTCTGCCATAATCTGTGGTTTTTTGACCATATGTCACCGGGAAGGTTCTGTAAGACCGCTTTGGAAAGCCTGTCGCTGAAGGAGCCTGCGTGAATGCCCAGATGTTCAGAATATCCCAAGCGGGAAAAAAGATCCTTAGGTCGGTGGTTCATCAAGAATTATCTCTTTTGCTTTACGGTAAAGATTGTCAACGGTGAACCCGAACTCTTCCATCAGGTCTTTGTAGGGAGCTGATTCCCCAAACCGGTCAATACCAAAAGCCCTGCCCTGAGCGTTGGAACCAACATACCTCTCCCAGCCGAACGTGGACGCTGCTTCCACCGACAGACGTTTTTTCAGTCCTGAAGGGAGCACGGATTCCCTGTATTCCTGAGGTTGCCTTTCAAAAATGTCCCAGCACGGAAGACTTACCACCCGCGAACTTATGCCCTCCTGCTTCAATTTTTCATGAACTCCAAGGCAGATGCTTACCTCTGAGCCGGTGGAAATGATTATAAGCTCAGGCTTTTTATCCCCCTCACCTGCTATAATGTACCCTCCTCTCAGGGCTCCTTCGGCAGAGTGGTACCTGTTTCTGTCGATCACCGGTACGTTCTGTCTTGTAAGAACAAAAACCACGGGCCGGTCCTTTGATTCCAAGGCGTGTTTCCAGAGGACTGAAAGTTCATTGGCGTCAGCGGGCCTGATCACGTCCACGTTGGGAGTGGAGCGCAGTGAAGCCAGATGCTCAACAGGCTGGTGCGTTGGACCGTCCTCCCCTAAAAAGATGCTGTCATGGGTAAAAATATAGATGACCCGAAGACGCATAAGTGCAGATAAGCGCAAAGCAGGCTTTAAATAATCGGAAAATATAAAATACGTCGAGGCGTAGGGGATCAGTTTACTGAGGGCCATGCCGTTAGCTACCGCCGCCATTGCATGTTCCCTTATACCAAAATGCAGGTTACGCCCACCGGGGTCGCTTTTTGAGTTGCTTGTAAACTCGTCAAGCATGGTGTTTGTGGAAGAACCAACGTCAGCTGCTCCTCCCAGCATCCATCTGATACGTTTTGAGACGGCTTTCATGACCGTGCTGTTGGACTTTCTGGTGGCGGTGCCTTTTTCGTCCGGGGCAAAGACCGGCAGCTCCTTGTCCCAGCTTTCGGGAAGTTCTCTCTTCTGAACAAGTTCAAATTCATGGGCAAGCTGTGGATGCTCGTCAGAATATTCATCAAACAGACGTTTCCAGGTCTCCTCTCTCCTGCGCCCGGCCTCAATAACGCCCTCCCTGTACAGTTTGACCTCTTCTGCAACCTGGAAAAAACCCTCCGGGTCCAGCCCGTAGAACTTTTTAGTCAGTGCTACTTCCTCTTCTCCAAGAGGGGCTCCATGGGTTTCACATTTGCCCTGCTTGTTTGGACTGCCGTATGCGATCTGACTGTTGACCACCACGAGCGACGGACGGTCCCTCTGGTCCCTTGCCAGCGCTATTGCTTTGTCCAGCTTTTGCAGATCATTTGCGTCATCAACTCGCTGCGTGTGCCAGTTGTAAGATTGAAATCTTTTCTCCACGTCTTCTGAAAACGCAAGGTCTGTGTCTCCCTCAATGGTGACTTTATTATCATCATATATCCAGATGAGGTTGCCAAGCCCAAGGTGTCCTGCCAGGGAAGCTGCCTCGGAGGTAACGCCTTCCATAATATCCCCGTCGCTGAGAACGGAGTAAATGCGGTAATTAATGATCTCATAA
>CAZUNK010000013.1:0-4681 GCA_964622285.1 uncultured Spirochaetia bacterium | reverse complement strand
CTTCAGAGCAGTCCCTCCCGGTAACGGCATTGTTCATCAGGTGAACCTTGAGAGGCTGGCCAGCGTGGTTGCAACGCAGAAAGTCAACGGCAGCACGGTTGCTTTCCCGGACACTCTGGTTGGAACGGATTCCCATACAACCATGATAAACGGGCTCAGCGTTCTGGGATGGGGAGTTGGAGGGATTGAAGCGGAGGCATGTATGCTTGGTCAGCCTCTTTACATGCTGGTGCCGGACGTTATAGGTTTCCGTCTCAGCGGGCAACTGAGGGAAGGGGTAACTGCCACCGACCTTGTACTGAACGTGACGGAGATATTAAGAAAGAAAGGGGTCGTGGGAAAATTCGTTGAATTTTACGGTCCCGGTCTGAGCTGCCTGTCACTGTCGGATAAAGCTACCATTGCCAATATGGCGCCTGAATACGGGGCAACGATGGGCTTTTTCCCGGTGGATATGGAAACGATCAAGTACCTGCAGACGACCGGAAGAGATAAAAACTTAATAAAGCTTGTGGAACTGTACACGAAAGAGCAGGGCATGTTCAGGGACGAGAGCTCCCCTGAGCCGGTATACACTGATACGGTGGAGCTTGATATATCAACGATCGAACCGTCTCTGGCGGGTCCGAACCGGCCGCAGGACAGAATAGACCTGAAGAACATGAAAACCGCTTATGAAAGCAGCTTCAAGGAAAGAGCAGGTTCAGGTGGTCAGAAGCTGGTTGACGTTAAAATGAACGGTCATGCGGGTAAAATGGGAGATGGTTCGGTGGTCATAGCGGCTATAACCAGCTGTACCAATACTTCAAACCCTTCAGTTATGATAGCTTCAGGACTTGTTGCAAAAAAAGCAGTGGAACTTGGACTGACCGTCAGTCCCTGGGTCAAGACCAGCCTGGCTCCGGGCTCGAGGGTCGTAACGGACTATTTAAGGGCGTCCGGACTGCTGCCGTATCTGGACCAGCTCGGGTTCAATCTTGTTGGTTACGGATGCACCACCTGTATTGGTAACAGCGGACCTTTGCCCAAGGAAGTTGAAACCGCTATCAAGGAAAACGATCTCACGTGCGCTTCCGTGCTGAGCGGGAACAGGAACTTTGAAGGCAGGGTGCATCCGCACGTTAAGTTCTCCTACCTTGCTTCACCTCCGCTCGTTGTTTCCTATGCGCTTGCGGGAACTGTGAACAAGGACCTTACAAAGGAACCTCTGGCCAAAAGCAAGGAAGGCAGCGACGTGTACCTGAAGGACGTCTGGCCGACGCAGCAGGAGATAAATGAGATCCTTTCGGGCTTTATAACCCCGGACATGTTCCAGCGTCAGTACAAGACAGTTTTCTCAGGCGATCAGCAGTGGAAGTCCCTGCCAACGCCGACGGGTAACCTGTATGAATGGGAACAGGACTCCACCTACATACAAAACCCTCCTTTTTTCAAGGATTTTTCATTAAACGTAAGCGACCCGGTGGATGTTAAAGGTGCCTGCGTGCTTGCCCTGCTGGGAGATTCAATTACAACTGATCATATTTCGCCGGCTGGGTCCATACCAGTGGACGGACCTGCAGGAGAGTACTTAATATCCAGAAATGTCACGCAGAGGGACTTTAACAGTTTTGGTTCAAGAAGAGGTAATCATGAGGTGATGATAAGAGGTACTTTTGCAAATATAAGGATCAGAAACAAGATGGTTGAAGGTACTGAGGGAGGAGTTACGCTGCACATTCCCTCGGGGGAAGTTATGAGCATTTATGAGGCATCTGAAAAATACATGGCAAACAACGTTCCGCTTATCGTGATAGGTGGTAAGGAATATGGTACCGGGAGTTCAAGGGACTGGGCGGCAAAGGGGACCCTGCTCCTTGGAGTTAAATGCGTTATTGCCGAGAGCTTTGAAAGGATACACAGAAGCAACCTGGTTGGCATGGGCGTTTTGCCCCTTCAGTTCAAAGATGGCGAGTGTGCAGATACTTATGGGTTAACCGGGATGGAAAAATACGATATCTCCGGAATATCAAATGGCCTGGTTCCAAATAAAATGCTCAGGGTAAATGCCACCGACGTTAACAACGGAAGCGCCAAGGAGTTTGAAGTGGTCTGCAGACTGGACAGTCCGGTTGAAGTTGACTACTACAGAAACGGAGGAATACTGCAGACGGTCCTTAGGCAACTGGTTGCGTAAGTTGTGTTTAAGATTGCAAATTAGCTTGTTTTGATTATATTTACTCTAAAAATTAATTAATTAGGAGATAATATGCCCACATTAGACGCGGAAAAGATAACAATAGACGAGACAAAAAAGAAGCTGGTGGTGCCCGACAGGCCCATTATACCTTTTATTGAAGGGGACGGCACAGGTCCTGATATATGGCACGCTTCGCAGATAGTATTTGATGCTGCTGTGAAAAAAGCATATAAGGGAAAAAAGGAGATCTCATGGCATGAAGTGCTGGCAGGAGAAAAAGCTTACGAGCAAACGGGTGAATGGCTTCCGGAGAAAACGCTGGAGGACATAAGAAAGTATGTTGTTGCCATAAAAGGTCCTTTAACCACCCCTGTGGGCGGAGGGATCAGAAGCCTTAACGTTGCTTTGAGGCAGCTTCTGGACCTGTATGCCTGCGTAAGGCCGGTCAGGTGGATAAAAGGAACGCCTAATCCAGTTAAAAACCCTGAAAAACTGGACATTGTTATATTCAGAGAGAACACCGAGGACGTGTATTCAGGGATTGAATGGGAAAGCGGAACAAAGGAAGCCGAAGAGATAAGGAAATTCCTGGTTGACAGCTACGATGTAAGTATAAGAGAAAGTTCAGGAATAGGTATCAAACCAATAAGTCCCTACGGGACCAAAAGACTGGTTAAAAAAGCCATTGAATATGCAATAGATTACGGTAGAAAAAGCGTTACTTTCGTGCACAAGGGCAATATTATGAAGTTTACCGAAGGCGCCTTCAGAGAATGGGGCTATGAAATAGCCAAGGAGCAGTTCGGGGACATTACGATCACCGAAGATGAACTGTGGGACAATCTCAATGGTAAAATGCCGGAAGGCAAAATATTAATTAAAGACAGGATCGCTGATAATATGTTCCAGCAGGTACTGACAAGACCTAACGAGTATGAAGTTGTCGCTATGCCCAACCTGAACGGGGATTATATGTCTGACGCCTGTGCTGCTCAGGTTGGTGGACTTGGAGTTGCCCCCGGCGGCAATATCGGAGATTACCTCGCCGTGTTTGAAGCCACTCACGGTACCGCTCCTAAATACGCCGGTCAGGACAAGGTCAATCCCGGTTCAGTGATACTTTCAGGGGTGATGATGTTCCAGTATCTCGGATGGAACGAGGCTGCGGACCTTACGGTGAAGGCAATGGAAAAAACAGTGCTCAACAAGACGGTAACCTATGATCTGGAACGTCAGATGGATGGAGCTACTTTGCTCAAGTGCTCTGAATATGGAGAGGCCATAGTTGAGAACATGGACAAAGTTGCAAACGCTTAGTCTTACCAATTTTTAGTTAGGAGAAATTTTCATAATGAGCAGGAACAAGATCTCAGTTATAGGTGCAGGAAACGTTGGTGCATCAGCTGCTTTTCAGATCGCCGGCAGTGAACTGGCGGACGTTGTTTTAGTTGATATAGTGGAAGGTATGCCGCAGGGAAAGGCGCTTGATCTTCATCAGATGTGCCCGGTTATAGGCTCTGACGTTGAGTTTGTCGGGAGCAACGACTACGGAGCCACTAAGAACTCAGACGTGATAATCATAACTTCCGGTATTCCAAGAAAGCCCGGTATGAGCAGGGACGATCTGATCTCAACAAATACGAAAGTCGTGAAGGAAGTTACCGAAAAAGTTGTTAAAAACTCCCCCGACTCCATTTTAATACTTGTTACCAATCCGCTTGATGCCATGGTGTACGTTGCGCACAAAGTCAGTGGATTTCCAAAACAAAGGGTCATGGGAATGGCGGGCGTGCTGGATTCAGCGAGGTTCAGAACTTTTATAGCAGCGGAGCTGGGCGTTTCAGTGGAGAACGTACAGGCGTTCGTTCTGGGCGGCCACGGGGATGATATGGTGCCACTTGCCAGATATACCACGGTGGCGGGCATTCCCATTACTGAACTGATGGACGCAGGCACCATAGAAGCAATAATTGAAAGAACGAGAAAGGGTGGAGCGGAGATAGTAGGGCTTTTAAAGACCGGAAGCGCCTTCTATGCTCCAGGTATATCAGCTGTTGAGATGGCCGAAGCCATATTAAAGGATAAGAAAAAAATCCTGCCATGCTGCGTGCTTGCTGAAGGTGAATACGACGTCCAGAATACCTTTGTTGGACTGCCGGTCAAGCTGGGAAGAAGCGGGGTTGAGGAAATAGTGCAGATAGATCTGACAGAAAAAGAAAGTGAGGAACTACATGTATCGGCAGGTCGCGTAAGAGAGCTGTGCAAGGTGATAGATGGTTCAGGGCTGCTTTGACCTGCAGCAGAGAACAGGGGTTTGCTCGTAATTTAACTGTACGGGTTTTTTCATAAAATACAGTAAGTTCATTTTTTAACTGTCTATGTTTATTGATTATTTATCATTAACGGAGGAAGCTTAATGTCTAATGGTCCAACTCAAGGGGCTTTAACACAGCGAAGGGACGCCTGGTGGATAGAGCCGCTTATCACCGCCGCCGTTCTGGG
>CAZUNK010000012.1:0-2816 GCA_964622285.1 uncultured Spirochaetia bacterium | reverse complement strand
GTTGAAAGCTCCAGAGGAGATTTTATAAGTTTTGAAGACGCAGGCGGCAAAGAGATCGTTCTTGACAGAAAGCAGGTAGAAAAGGAAAATCCTGATATATTAAAAACCTACAGAATAAACTCCGACAGATCAGAAGACCTGAGGATCTAAAACAAACATTTTTTTTGCCTTCATTACGTTCTTATATTTTTTAAACAGAAAACGTTTCTTTTTGCTGTACCTTCCGTAAATCCTCACCTTTGAACCATCTTCAATTGCCTCAATAAAACCCCTTCCGTAGACCTTGATGGTTTTGTTGTTACCATCTCTTAACTTAAATAAAGTGAATTTCCTGCCATTTACGAACTTTTTGTACTTAAGATCAGAGACCCTGCCGTCAATTGTTATAATCTCTCTATCGTACCTGTCAGGGTCAGATACGACCTTTGAAACCGTCAGATCGGATTTTTCAATCGGACCTATGTCCGTATAGGTTTTATATCCGCCGCTGCTTCCCGCAGAGACGCTGACGGACAGAAATAAACTGAACAAAGGGACCAGTAACGCATACGCAGCTGTTCTTTTCATATTTAAAAACCGCACCATACTTAACGACCAGGCATATTGAACACAGATTATAATAGTTTTACCTTAATCAGGGCATTATAGCTAATCTTTTAATTGAAACCTTGATTAACTTAATATACAATCCATATCAACATGTCACTCAGTGCAAATAAAGAACTTGCCAAACACTATATTGAAGAGCTTCAGAACGCAAAGAACCTCTCCGTAATTGACGAGATGATGACGGAGGATTGCAAGATCCATCTCGGTTCAAAGTCCCTGAACAGGGAACAGTACAAAAAAACCGTTGAAACGATCCATAGTCACTTTCCTGATATTCACGTAATTGTAAAAGAGCAGGTCGCCGAAAATGACACCGTTGCAACCCAGTGGAGAACCTATTTTACACACTCTCACAAAATGATGGGACAAAACCCAACCTACGAGCATATAAATTTAGGGGGCGCTTCAGTATACAAAATTATTGGAAATGCAATTTTTGAAGTATGGATCTACTGGGACAGGCAGGACATAATGGAGCAGATCGGGGTCAAATACGGTTAACTCACTATATGACTTTCTCCTGAATCCGTTAACGATGCTTTATTTCGAAGGTTCCGTCATTGACCAGGGGTCAAGCACCTCGCTGAGTTGCCGCTCAGATAAAAATCCTTTTTCCATGGCAATTTCCCTGATGGTCCTGCCAGTGGAGTATGCCTCTTTGGCGATCGCCGACGCTTTATCATAACCTATGATAGGAGCAAGGCTGGTACACATCGCAAGGCTTTTCTCTATCATATCCTCACAGCGGGCTTTATCGGCTTTTATACCATTAATGCACTTGTCCACAAATACATTGGAGACGTTTGAAAGCAGCCTTATGGACTGCAGTATATTATAAGCCATCATGGGCATCATTACGTTCAGTTCAAAATTTCCTGATTGACCCCCTATGGTAATTGCCGTATCGTTCCCAATTACATGCGCTGAAACCTGTGCCACGGATTCTCCTATCACGGGATTTACCTTTCCAGGCATAATGGACGAACCCGGCTGTATCGCCGGAAGGATTATCTCCCCTACCCCGCACCTTGGACCACTGCCAAGCAGCCTTATATCGTTTGCGATCTTCATTAAACTGACCGCAATGGTCTTTAATGCTCCACTTGCCTCCACAATAGCATCCTTTGCAGCCTGTGCCTCAAAATGATCCTCGGCTTCTCTGAACCTGATCCTTGTCATCTTACTGATCTTACCTGCAACTTTAGAACCGAATTTTTTATTTGTGTTTATCCCCGTTCCAACTGCAGTACCACCAATTGCAAGCTCGCAGAGGCTGGCGCCTGCGTTATCCAGTCTCCTTACTCCGTGAGAGACCATGCTTGCATATCCTCCAAATTCCTGTCCAAGCCTTATCGGCGTTGCGTCCATAAGGTGGGTTCTGCCTATTTTAAGCACCTTATCAAACTGCCTGGCTTTTTTTGACAGCGCCCTTTCAAGGTACTTCAGAGAAGGGATCAGGTCTTTTTTAATTGACACGAGCGTGGATATGTGAATCGCCGTTGGAAAAGTATCGTTGCTTGACTGCCCCATGTTCACGTGGTCGTTAGGATGAACCCTGGAGGTTTTTCCGGATTTTTTCCCAAGGATCTCGTTAGCTCTATTAGCAATAACCTCGTTAACATTCATATTAGTGGAAGTTCCTGAACCGGTCTGAAAAATATCCAGGACAAAATGCTCGTTCAGCTTTTCATCTATTACCTCTTTTGCGGCCTTGACTATTGCATTGCCGGTTCTTTTTTTGAGAAGTCCAAACTCCATGTTCGTTTCTGCGGCGGCAAGTTTTATCATGCCCATAGCGCTTATGAACTCGGGTGGTAACGTTATACCACTAACGGGAAAATTGCTTATGGCTCTGGCGGTCTGAGCCCCATAATAAGCGGCATTTGGAACTTTCATCTCCCCCATTGCGTCAGATTCAATTCTGTATCCTTTTTTTGCCTTAATGGACATAATAAGCACCTCTTTAGGAAATTAACTTATGAAACGAGATAACAAAGAAAAGAAAGTATCAAAGTTAGCTTGCAAGTCAAATTGATCAAGCAACAAACCTGAAATACAGCTCTTACTGACGGAGGATTTAGATATATCTAAAATACCAGATTTTAATTACTGGTTACAGCTTGTAAAGATCACCCAGAACTGACTTCCTAAGTTGAAAATTAAGGTGAACATGTTAAATTAGGCTGGATTAATAATCTCAGGAGCAC
>CAZUNK010000011.1:0-3901 GCA_964622285.1 uncultured Spirochaetia bacterium | reverse complement strand
AATAGTTCAATGCGGGACATATGACCAAATTTGTCATATATTTCATCTATTATGTCTGTGAAATATTCATGATAATCTAAATGCTCTTCAGTGATATAATCCTTAACAGAAATTATATAACCTTCTGGTTTATTTATAATAAAATCCCAACCATATTTAAATTTTGATTTTTTATTTCCTTTAATAAGTTCCATTACCTCATATAGAACTGGACCATCTGAAGTTATAGCTAATGATGCATTACAATAAAATTCAAATTCCTTTTTAGCACATAACCTTTCAGCCATATAGAGTAGATTAAGGACTCTACGATAGTCCATTTCACCGCCTTCTTTTAACAGAAGGTAGGCTACTACAGAAGTTGATTTAGTTTCATCACATAAATAGTATTTTAGCATTATCTTTTCACCTCGATAATAGAACCTGCGAGATTACTTATATTATCAATGTTTATCTTCGTCAGGGACTTTTTTCATATAAACCTGTATTGAGTCGTCATATTTCATTGTATGACAATACTCCTTTAATAATACCTCGTTAAAGTACTGAGAGCAAGCAGTATCGTCAGTAAATCTCCAGGAAACTGATTTGGATTCTGCGTTGAAAATTTTGATAGTATTTTCTACCGCAGTAATCTTGTAAATATGTCTCAAAGCAACATGAGTAATATCTATCATAGGTGCGGGTAGAACATTCTCCATAGGTTTTTCAATTAGATTACCAATATCTCTCATTAAGCGTATTATCTCTTTATAGAGAGTTTCCCCCAGATCATAACCAGCTTTTAGAGGATAATCACGAGTATGAAAGCTCCCGTCAGATAGTAGAACAGTCAGTAAAGAATTAGTATTAGATACATCCTCATCGTTGAGTTTATAACCCACTCCAAATATTCGGGAGACATTGACGAGTGTATTTTCAGTATCACATAAAGATATAAACATAGTCAAACGGGAGGTAAATTGTGGAATCTATAAAAACCTTGATACACCATGTCAAGATTTTTCTCTATCTGTTTTTAATTTATAATTAAAAACACTTCTTTAAATCAGCCCACTTTGTTACTTCCAAAATTTCCGTTAGACTACTCACATAATGAAAAGACAGGTTAAGGTGGAGAGAAAGACCAAAGAGGTAAGATGCGAGGTAACGTTGAATGTGGACGGTTCAGGCAGGGGAGAAATAAAAACCGGCGTACCGTTTTTTGATCACATGCTTGAGCAGCTTGCAAAGCACGGCTATTTTGATCTCAAGATCAAGACCGCAGGCGACACGGAGGTTGATTTTCATCACACGGTGGAAGATACCGGAATAGCCTTGGGGGAAGCATTTTACAAGGCCCTTGGAGACAAGAAAGCAATTAGAAGATTTGCTCATTCCTCAGTACCTTTTGACGAAAGCCTCGTGTGCGTGGCGGTGGACATAAGCGGCAGGCCGTACCTTGTCTTCAATGGTGAAATACCTAAGTCAAAGGTTGGGGATTTTGACGTTGAACTTGTGGAAGAGTTTTTCAAGTCACTTGCTCACTCAATGAAATGCAACATGCACATTGAGCTAAAATATGGCGCCAACCTCCATCATAACGTTGAAGCTATGTTCAAGGCGGTGGGTATTGCTCTGGACGAGGCTACCTCAATAGACCCACGTTCCAACTCCGTTCCTTCTACAAAAGGAAAGCTTTGATGATTGCAATAGTTGACTACGAAATGGGCAACTTGAGAAGCGTTCACAAGGCTTTTGAAACCCAGGGATATACCGCTTCGGTCACAAGTAGTGCAGGTGCGATCAAAAAAGCCGATGGACTGGTACTGCCCGGCGTGGGGGCGTTTGGAGACTGTCTTAAAAACCTGAGAGAAAAGGGGCTGCTTGAACCCATAAAGGATTTTATTTCATCAGGCAGACCGTTTCTTGGGATTTGTCTTGGTTTGCAGGCTTTGTTCAACGAAAGCGAAGAATCTCCAGGGGTAAAAGGACTTGGCGTGTTTAAGGGAAAGGTAACAAAGTTTTCTGAACTTCCACAAAACGGGCTCAAAGTCCCTCAGATCGGGTGGAACCAGATTGAATTTGACCATCCAACCTCCGTGCTGAAGAACGTTCCGCAAAAAAGCTGGTTTTACTTTGTTCATTCTTACTATGTTGAACCTGACGATAAAGGCCTCAGTCTCGTCAGATCAGATTACGGGGTTCAGTTTACCGCAGCGGTTGAAAAGGATAACGTCTTTGCCTGTCAGTTCCATCCGGAAAAAAGCGGGAAGCTGGGGCTCAGGATAGTCAGAAATTTTGCAGAGCTAACGAAGAACGGATAAAAACACGGCAGCTGGCGCTCTTCAATGCCGGCTGCTTTGCCAAAACTTAATTCATTTCATCCGTGCGGCTGATATAATTTTCCTCAATGAAAAACAAAAACCATTTGATCGTTGATTCAAGCGAAAATAACTCAGACCTTTATTACAAAACGAATTTCTTCGTGCCTGACCCCGTTATTTTTATAGACCACGGAGGGCATTCCACTCTGATCCTGAGCGATCTTGAATATGAACGAGGAAAAGCAGAGTCAGAGGTGGATGAAGTCATTCCCTACTCCGCCTGCGCAAAAGAGCTGCGAAAAAAAACCAGCAGTAAAGCTGGGTACTTTGATGTAATAGATATGGTTTTAAGGCAGAAGAGGATCAGAATCCTGGTCGTTCAGAAGCAGTTTCCTCTGCACTACGCAGATGAACTGAGAAGCAGAGGTTACAGGGTCAGATCAACTAAACGCTCCATGCTTTACCCGGAAAGATTGAATAAATCTTCCAAAGAACTGCGGAACATCAAGTTCTCAGTAAAAAAAACAACTGAGGCAATGGACCTTGCGATCAAGGCAATATCAAAGTCCAGTATTAAAAACGGCAGACTGTACTCTCGCGGGAGCCCTCTGACTTCAGAAAAGATAAAAGGACTGATTGACGCCTATTTAGCTCAAAACGGTTTTACCTCGGCTCATACGATCGTTGCATGTGGCAGACATTCGCAGATGCCCCACAGTGCGGGACACGGACAGCTGTACGCACATAAACCAATAATTATTGATATATTCCCAAGGTCGCAGTCAACAGGGTACTTCGGAGATATGACAAGGACCGTAATAAAAGGCAACCCGTCTGAAAAACTGATGGATATGTACAGTGCCGTACTTGAAGGACAGAAACTTGCAATAAGCATGATCAAAAGCGGGATAAAAAGCAGAGATATCCATTCTAAAATACTGAGAAGTTTTGAAAGCAGAGGTTTTAAGACAGAGACCATAAATGATGAGCCACAGGGTTTTATCCATTCAACCGGTCATGGACTTGGACTGGACATACATGAGCCTCCAAGAATTGGACTATGCAACGATATACTGGAAAGGGGAAACGTTGTTACAGTAGAGCCAGGTCTGTATTTTGAAAAACTGGGAGGTATAAGAATTGAGGACGTGGTTCACATTACAGACAACGGATGTGAAAATCTGACTAAATATAAGAAAGAGTTTGTTGTTTAACACTCTGTAATCCAAAACAACTATGGCAAAGAAAAAGTTTGAGGATCTGATAAAGCTGGCAAAGTACCTGCGCGGGGACAAGGGCTGTCCATGGGATAAAGAGCAGGATCTTCTGTCCGTAAGAAGCTATATAATTGAAGAGGCGCACGAGGTGGTCCAAGCAATAGAGTCAGGGGACAAAGCTGAAATGATAGAGGAGCTTGGAGATCTTCTGTATCTGGTGGTTTTTACATCCCGGATTGCAGGAGATGAAGGAAAATTTGAGATTGAAGAAATTATTGACCAGCTTCACGAAAAGTTGATCAGGCGTCACCCTCACGTGTTTGGCGAAGAAAGGGCCAGAGACGCCGAAGAAGCAGTTCGGACATGGCACAGACAAAA
>CAZUNK010000010.1:0-3888 GCA_964622285.1 uncultured Spirochaetia bacterium | reverse complement strand
AAAAACATCTCCTTGAAACGTTTGGACCTTTTATTATCTCACGAACGGAAAAGAAGTCTATAATTAAAGAACGTTAGAAATTATTCAGAAGCTTTCCTTTTCTGAATTCAAAGATCAGTAATATCCAGACCGGCAGGAACTCTACCCACACAACTACGTTTTTGAACAGGTGTTCCATACCTCGGGGCTCAAAATAAAACCACAGATAGTAAAGCGAAAGCTGGGAGGTTAAAACTACTAAAGAAAATTTTGGCACAATCACAAGAAACGGCAGCAGCCAGGTGTAGTACCATGGAAACTGGGTCGGGCTGAGAAGAAACACAGCAGCCACTATAAACAGCGATCTTCTGAACAGGTCCAGTCTGCTCAGATCATACCTTATGATCTGAAACAATATCCATGCAGACAAAGCCACCGCGATTAAAACGCGCGCGTATATCTGAAGGTGCTTTGGATCAAAGTCCGCCGCGTTTATAATGCCCCTTAGAACAAACAGCACTATCTGGAAAAAGGAGCTGTTGTTTTCCCAGCTTCTGCCGTAGGCAACAAAACCCGAAAGACCATCAAGTTCGGTTAACATCAAAGGTAGAAGAACGACAAAAAGCAGTATGGAAAAGATCAGAGCATATCTTATCCCATCCACAACCTTTGCACTGCATGCTCTCAGTACGGATGGGAGCAGAACTATCGGCCACAGCTTTATACCAACGCCCGAAGCAAGTGCAAGCATAGAAAAAACGGCTCTGCTTCTGTATGCCAGAATGAGCGCAGAAAGCACAAAAGGAAAAACCAATGCCTCAAAATGCCCGGAGTTAAAAATTACGTTAACCAGCAGGGGGTTCCACCAGTATATCATCACATTTGCAGAGGGAAGGTTGAGATCTCTTAGAATAGTTAACAGCAGAAAGAACGTCACCAGATCAAAAAAAAGCAGAAAAACTCTCCAGAAACCAAAATCAAAAGGTGCCAGTTTATGAGACACTGCAAAAAAGACCTGACTTACCGGAGGATATATAGTGGACAGATGAGAGTGGTTGATATTTTTTATGACCTCTCCCGATTCTTTCCCCAGACGCTCCAGCTTCGGTGCCTGGACTCTGCCTTCCATAACCTGCTCCGGGGAATACTGGTATGGATCAATGCCGTGTGCAGTTACGGCACCGTCCCATAAATATCTGAAATAATCATCCTCAAGAACTGGAGCAGAAAAAAGCATTACGCCCCTTAGCAAAAGACCTACGGCAAAAACAAAAAACAGGGCTTTTCTTTCATTAACTGCACTGAACCTGAAATTAACGGCCAGAATATAAACGGCTGAAGAGAAAAAAAGAACTGCCACAAAGAGCAGCACCGGGTCTGTCAGATCTTCTCCGCCGCTGAACTGATGAGACAAAAGGAGAATAATGAATGAAAAACCCAGAAGCAAAGACCCCAGAACGTATACTGATAAAGATTTGCCAATTTTATAGATAGACATTTTGTTAAAATTACAGCTAACGTCTCATGCCTGGTCGTCCCATATCTCCAGGGCTCTTGCGTATATCTTTTTCTTTGGCAGATCAAACTCCCGGGCAGTATCTCTGACCGCATCGCTCAGAGATACCTTCATATCCCTCAGAAACCTAAGCCGGCTGCCGATCAAAGCTAAGCTGCGGCTTATCTTATCTTCTTTGTCCTCTCTGAATCCCTGTACCACTAAACATACCTCTCCCTTAACGGTCTGTTTTTTCTCAAGTGCTTCACAAAGATCTTCCAGCGTCCCACGCATAACCTCTTCGTGCAGCTTTGTAAGTTCCCTGCAGACAGCGGCATTTCTATTTCCCAGTCCCTGCAGAAAGTAACGCAGCGTCTTTTTTATCCTTCTTGGAGATTCAAAAAAAATAAGAGTGCTCTTTATGAACTTAATATCACTAATAATATCTCTTATACCTTTTTCAGACCGCGGAACAAATCCAAAAAAAGAGAACGAATCAGTCGGTAAATTACTGATTATCAGTCCGGAAACTACTGAACTTGGACCTGGTATTACATCTACGTTTATTCCGCTCTGAACTGCCATATCCACTATTTTATAACCTGGGTCCGATATGCAGGGAGTACCAGCGTCTGTAACCAGCGCCACTTTCATCCCTCTCATTAAGTTTTCTATCAGTTTCTGCGACTTGGTATTTTCATTGTGCTCGTGATAACTTGTCAGTCTGACTTTTATTTTATAATGATTTAGAATTTTTCGCGTGTGCCGCGTATCTTCACAAGCTATAAGATCAACGCTCTGCAATACCTGGACCGCCCTGAAGGTAATATCCCCCAGGTTGCCAATTGGAGTTGATACGATGTAGAGGTTTCCCGGCATTGTTCTTAACGCAGCACAGATATAACGTCCTGAAAATACAATAAATAATACAGCAAGTCCGCGTCATATCCTATACAGGCAGCGGAATTGAACATGCCTATACAATTTTTCACCTTTTTTCCATTCCTGCACCTGGCTGACATTTAAAGTGTTAAACCCGGCCGATATAAGCTATAATTACGCTGTAACAGTAAAAAGCGACATGGAGCAAGAACAACAAAATGACGAAAAAGAACATAGGTGTGGACTATTCAGAACTTCACCAGCTTGATAGTCCTGCAAACAGACTTATCAGAAAAACCATCTGGGGCACAAAGGATGACATAGGACAGCAGTCATTCATAACCCCTCGTTATCTTGATGAACTTATTTACAGACTCGGCATAGATGAAAAAAGCTACGTGCTTGACGTGGGAAGCGGAGCAGGTGGTCCCGCAATATATATAGCAAGCAAATCAGGATGCAAAGTAGCAGGAATAGAGATCAATGACGTAGGAGTGAAGGTATCAGAAAAGCTGGCAAAAAATTCAGGACTGCAGAAAAACACCGCTTTTTATCTGGGAGATGCAATGAAAATGCCATTTGAAGAAAACACCTTTGACCTTGCGATCAGCCTTAACGTGATGAACGTGTTTGAGGATAAAGCAGGACTTTTCAGGGAGGTCTGCAGAGTACTTAAACGCTCGGGAAAATGGGCATTTCTGAGCGGAACCTTTGATATGCTTGATGACGCCACAAGGAGCAAAATGGCGAGAGGCTACCTTATTCCTCAATACTATGATTCGCTTCAGAGCTACAGAAATAAACTTGAGGATTCCGGCTTTGAGATTGAAGAGATCACGGAGTATGTATCAGACTTCAAAAAACAGGTAAAAAAGTGGGGAGATGCCTATAAAACACATTCAGAAGAGATCGCCAAAGAGCAGGGCGAGAAAAACACCCAATATCACATTGAGTACTTTGATACTTATTTAAAACTGGTTGAGGATGGAAAAGCCTCTAATCATCTAATTGTATCTACGGCTCTGTGATCAATTGTCTAAGCGGATTCGGAAAATACAAAAAACTGTAATAAAACTTGTGGATGTATTTACATGGAAAGTGAAAGCAGACAAGAAAAGGAGACTGGTTGGAATGAACTAATCAATACTCTATCAACATTATCAGAAAAATTAAAATCTCCTTACCTGTCCTTCATCGCAAGCCTAAAGAGTTAACACACAGATTTACTTTCGTCTCATCCAGAGATGATTTGATTTATGTTCCGACTTTTCAGAATGAAGTTCCACGCCATGTTTTGTTTTACTATGAACATGCTGATCAAAATCCTTATTAAGTTCCTTTAATTCAAGAAAATAAGAATCAACACTGGACTTATAATTATCAATTAAAGCTTTATATTCATCAAGCTCCTTATGATAATTTTCAAGACTAACTTTATAGGAATCTAAATTTGTAGAATTTTTGTTTATAAGAACAAAATTCCACAAAGCAGATAAAGCTATAAGAAGTATGATTATTATAAAGTAATATGA
>CAZUNK010000009.1:0-2705 GCA_964622285.1 uncultured Spirochaetia bacterium | reverse complement strand
ACAGAGAACTGCATCATTATAAATCCGTCCTTCATCAATGACTTTCTGAACTTTCCATAAGAACGCCTTGCCTGCTTAGTGTCGGTTGGCAGGTCAAACATAACTATTATCCACAAAGTTCTGTATCCTCCGAAAGCCAATTTTATTCCCCAATTCTCATCTGTTTGCTGTCTATCAGTTCCGGGATTTTCAAAGCGGTGGATCCCTCCAAAAATGCTTTTTTTAAGCTGGCTGCCATGTGTTGGTTTGCAACCATCATTGGAAATTTGGTTGTTTCAAGCAGAACATTCTCTGACAAAATGGACAGAAGCGATAATTTTGTTCTTTTGTCAAGTTCAGATTGTCCAGACTCCTTTAATTCATAGACTTTTCTATCAACAAGGGGTCTCAATGGTTCTATTAGATCATCTGCGAGGCACATCGGATTATATTGATTATGGTGATGAATACCCAGTGCAGGATGGAGTCCTGTTCCGCACAGAGACCGTGCGACCGATGCTCTAACTAAGCTGTACCCATAATTGAGTAGGGAGTTTATTCCGACTTCTTTATAATTTCTCTGAAAACCTTTGCCAAACAGTTTTAACCAATATATTCTCGCCGTTTGTGACTCTATGTTTCCGGTATCTCCACTTTTTATTTTTTTCTTCATTGCAGACAGGGGAGATGGATCTTTTTTAAAAAAAAGTAGAGTCCGAATTTGAGCTTCAGTTTTGGCAATTATTATTTTCTGCCAAAGTCGTTTTTTGAGTGGTTTTCTCACGTTGGTTTGCATATGAAGAACTTTACTGTGAGTGGAATGCCCGGCAAGAGGTAATAAAACAGAAACTGGCAAGTGTTTCTGGTCACAGAATACTATTATGCAGTTGTTTTCTTGACATGAAGCTATAAGACTTTGGGAAATCGTAATTAAGGGATTGGCAAGTATTAATATCCCCATGTCTTCCACGGGCACACTGCTATCGTTTTCTCCTTCCTTTTTGATGATCATTTGGGAATTTCTTAGATGAAGTTGTGCAGGATTGCTGACTTCAATAATTCGTTTTATCATTGAGCGTTAAAGTATAGTTGTTATAGGAGGTGTCCAAGAGCGTTGACGGATTCCTCTTTAACTTTATGTGCTGCCATTAATGTAGAAGGTGATTTTGCCAGTTCCAACCTCTTTTTTTCATTAAGAGGGAGTTTTCTGAAGTCTTTGTCGCTGGTTCCATCTGTATTTATGCGTAGCAATAATTTAATACATTCGCCGGTGTTTCCTCTATCAATTTTTCTTACTCTGTAAAAGTTTTTTTGGCCATTTTCTTCCGCACTTACCATGTCATTTATACACAGAGACATAATGAACTCCCAATCTTCCCCATGATTAATTTTCACAATGGGAGTCTTATCAATTCTTGCCCTCTTTGCCGCTTCCATAGTAGTTACAACTAAACCTTTGAATTTGCCAGTTTTCTTGTTTCTTATAATTTCTATATGGTGATTATTTCCATAAATCATTACACCCAATAATTTCCCATTGGATTCATCTTTCTTCTGCCAATAAGATGTTTCGTAAAATTCTTTTGTTACCCAAACCCTTGCCCGCCTTACAGGGTTCCCAGTTTTAGGATGTTTAAAAGGTTCTTCAGCTAATATCTTTTGAGCAGATTTTAGTCCACCTCTCATATTTACATAGGTTTCAAATCCTTCTTTTATCACTGGACAAGCTATGTTTTTAAGGTTTTTATCCGTCATATCAGTTAGATTTTTACGAACGACAATTCCCATTTTGCCATTTTCCTTTTTTATACCGTAGGTTGTTTCTTCATGAAGTGAACCCGTCAGTTTTCTGTTTGTTGAGTGTGAAATAATCATCTCACTCACTTTATCTCCCAGAGCCTCTCTGATATTGGCAAGCGGCACTGGAACTTCCAAACCATGTTCAGCGGATACGGAATCATAATCTTCCTGCCGTGCAAGATTAACTATTTTTCGATAAAGGCTACGGTTTGTAAGTGCAATTACGGTTGCATCAATCGCGTGATGTCTGTGATCCGTGCGTTCTTTTTGTCCTGTATCACTAAGGATGTTGTTTAATCCCCACTGGTGGCGTAGCCAGCTTGTTGCCCCACCTTTTGTGAACGTTACATCACAACCGAGAGTTCTCATGTATTTACCGGTTTCTTTTGCGATGTAACGAGAGTCGCTCAACTGGTTGTTAATAAAATCTTTATCTATTTCTTTTGCCAGAATGTTCTTGCGCTTTTTGTCGGGATAACCATCTTGGTTTACTATCTCTTCAATCGTGTTCCATTTTTCGGTTTGACCAAATGCCTCCCAAGGTGTTTTATTGCTCTTTATGTGATTTTCGGCTTTAAAACATACAACTTTGTTCATATAGGAGTTGTCAAGGCTTCTGCTGTATGGGAGTATGTGGTCTATTTCAACCTCATCTGACCACAGACTAGTCAGATTTATTATGTTTCCGCTGTATGAGCATCGTTGCCCACTTTCTTTCCATAATCTGTATTTCAATTTGTCATCATAGCTTATTCGCTCTCTGAGAGATAAATGAGGATTTGTTTCACGGATGGTATTGTATTCTTTTTCTGCTTTATCGTTTGCCTCTGTGTTTTCTGCCTGTGTTTTTTTATACTGTTTATATCTTTTGGTGTTCATTTCCAGATCCCGCACCATTTCTATGCGTATTGCGCGTATTGCGTTTG
>CAZUNK010000008.1:0-1651 GCA_964622285.1 uncultured Spirochaetia bacterium | reverse complement strand
GCAGAAAAAATTGTTAAATCATATTTTCCAGATGATTTTATGAGTTGTGATATTTGTATATTTTCCATTGTGTCTGTCGTAATATTATTAAAAATTATTTAAGTAATATACAGATTTCTTTTACAGTTTAAATCTTTCTTGCAACAGTATAAGTGAATAAACTACTACATTATTCCTCAAAAAAGTCCAAATACACGTTCCATATTTACTATTAGTGATGAATTTTGTAAATTAAAGTCCCATTATGATATTTTTGATGCTTGGAATTGGCGCCACGATAGGTGCAGGCGGGCGTTACTATTTAACTGTCTGGATGACAAAACTGCTGGGCAAAGGATTTCCCTATGGCACTCTGGCGTCCAATGTCATTGGTTCTTTTCTGGCAGGGGTGTTAGCGGTAATAATACTAGAAAAACTGATGTTAAATGAAAACTACCGCATCTTGCTTCTGGTTGGACTTACGGGTTCTCTGACAACTATGTCGGCACTGTCTTTGGAGTCCGTTGAGATGATAGGTTTTGGAAACTACAGGCAGGCTTTAACCAATATCTTACTTAACATAGGGCTTTCATTAGTTGCTGCTGGGGTAGGGGTGATAACAGCTCGTTCGGCCTTTGAATCGTAAACAAAAACTCTCCATGTACTTAATATTTCTGACGAGTTTTTGGAACATACCACTCAAGCGGGTCAAGACCTAAAGGGTAGACGGTCACATTCTCAAATCTGTTGTGAAGCGCCACAGTTGACATGCCACAGAAAAGAAAAGTATACGGCTGTTCTTTATGGACTATTCTGGCAAATTTTTTGTAAAGAGCAGTTCTTTTGTTTTTATCAAACTCCTGTCTTGCCGTGCTGATAAGCTTATCAGCTCTTTTGTTTTTAAACCCTACAAAATTTGAGCCGCTCTCGGCCTCGGTTGAACTCCATATCTGGTAGGGATCGGATTCAACGCCCATGCTCCATCCGAGCGTAACGGCATCAAACTTTCGCTCGTTCAACCTTGTGGTAAAAACTGCCCACTCCGTTTTTCGTATTTTCATAATGATGCCCGTTTTATCAAGCTCCTCTTTCAGTATGGTTGCTATTTTCTCTCCAGTTTCAGAACCACTGGGCAAAAGGAATTCAAACTCGAATTTAATTCCGTTCTTGTCCCTTACTCCATCGTTATCATGGTCTTTCCATCCTGCTTTATCCAGCAGTTTTCGTGCTTTTTTAGGGTTGAACTCAAAAGGAGCAATGGATTTATCGTACTCAGGGCTGTTTATATAAAAGGGGTTAGTCACGATAGCTCCCAGGTTAAGAAGCACTTTTTCTAAAATAAGTTCCCTGTTCAGAAGATGGGTCATTGCGGTCCTGACTCTTCTGTCACTGAAATAAGCCCTGTTCGTGTTCCAGCCTATAAAGCTGTAATTAGGCCTGTAGTATTTATGCTTGTTGAATTTATTTCTGAAGGACTCAGTGTTGCTTTGTCTGTCCCACTGAATAGGGGTCAGTCCGGCGTAATCAAGTTCACCTCTTTTTAAAACCTGAAAGGCCACCGTTCTGTCGTTGATTATCTTGAAAATTATCTTCTGCAGCCTGGTTTTTTCTCCCCAGTAATTCTCATTTTTCTCAAGCACTATTTCGCTTCCGGTGGTCCATTTCACAAATC
>CAZUNK010000007.1:0-9252 GCA_964622285.1 uncultured Spirochaetia bacterium | reverse complement strand
CCTTTATTACTGGGCATAACAAGGGCATCTTTGAGCACGGACAGCTGGCTTTCTGCTTCATCCTTTCAGGAAACCACAAGGGTTCTTACTGAAGCTGCATGTGAAGGTAAGGAAGATAAACTCAGAGGGCTGAAGGAGAACGTTATAATGGGAAGACTTATTCCCGCTGGAACTGGTCTGCCAATGTACAGGGATATTTCAGTTGAAACCAATCTTGACGCAATAATTGTGCCAACTCCGAGTACTGAAGAGGTTGAGGAACAGCTGGATGAACAGCCTAACTGATCTGATCACCTGTGTTCTTATATCGCCGATCAACTAGCTGTTATAAGAATGAGTTAAGACTATAAAATTGTTTTCTTATATTTTTCCTATCATGATCGTGCTTTTCGTCTCATTGACGTTAGCCGGATGCTCAGTTCGTAAAATAATAACGGAACCGGTTGACGTGATCACCAAGGACGAAAGAGAGCCAGTTCATCTAAGCAAAGCTGCTGGGCACAAGCAACAACCGAAAATAACACAATGGAAAAAAGCTACGATCCCGCAGCAATAGAGGATAAAAACTATAGCCTGTGGATAGATAATGGATATTACAGGTCCGATCCTAAGGGAAGTAAAAAGCCTTTCTCTATAGTAATCCCTCCTCCAAACGTAACTGGGTCCCTTCACATAGGACACGCACTTAACAACACTCTTCAAGACATACTTATCAGATACAAAAAAATGTCCGGATTTGACGTTCTGTGGGTTCCAGGCATGGACCATGCAGGGATTGCCACGCAGATGATCGTGGAAAGAGAGCTTCTAAAGGAAAAACTGGACAGAAAATCACTGGGAAGGGAAGGATTTCTGGAAAAAGTATGGAAATGGAAGGAAAATTCTGGTGGTCAGATAATAAAGCAGCTTAAAAAGCTTGGTGCTTTGCCTGATTGGGACAAGGAAAGGTTCACCCTTGACGCAGGATTGTCCAGTGCAGTAACGAAGGTTTTTGTTGATCTGTACAATGAAGGTCTTATTTATAAGGACAAAAGGCTTGTAAACTGGGACCCGCAGCTGGGTACGGCAATATCTGACCTGGAAGTCCAACAGCGAGAAGAGCAGGGGAGCTATTGGTATATAAAATACCCTCTGGCAGATGAAAAAGGCCTCTACATAACTGTGGCAACCACAAGACCTGAAACTATGCTTGGAGATACCGCCGTAGCCGTACATCCGGATGATGAAAGATATAAAGATCTGGTAGGAAAGCAGGTCGTGCTGCCAATCGTCAATAAAAACATCCCAGTCATTGCAGATGAATACAGTGACCCAGATAAAGGCAGCGGAGCCGTTAAGATAACCCCAGCTCACGACTTTAACGACTTTGAAGTGGGAAAAAGGCACGGTCTGGAAATGATCAATATCTTTGATCCTGAAGCAAAATTGAACAATAACGTTCCTGCTCAGTATATTGGTCTGAGCAGATATGAAGCCAGAGAAAAAATAGTAAAAGATCTAAGTGAGTTACAATTAATAGCTAAAGTTGAAGATACTGTCCACACAGTTCCGTACGGAGATAGATCAGAGGTTGCGGTAGAGCCCTGGCTTACTGACCAGTGGTATGTGGACACCAAGGAAATGGCAGCAAGTGCCATTAAAGCAGTTGAGAAAGGTGAGATCAAATTCTATCCCAAGTACTGGGAAAATACTTATTTTGAATGGATGAAGAACATTGAGCCGTGGTGCATATCACGGCAGCTGTGGTGGGGACACAGAATACCTGCATGGTACGGGCCTGATGGAAAGATATTTGTAGCGTGCACCGAGGAAGAGGCAATGAGATCAGCCGTAGAACACTATGGAGAGAAGATTGAACTGAAAAGAGACGAAGATGTTCTGGACACGTGGTTTTCCTCCGGATTATGGCCGTTCTCAACGATGGGATGGCCTGAAAGCACGGACGATCTTAAAAAATACTACCCCACCTCGTGCCTGATAACGGGATTTGACATTATATTCTTCTGGGTGGCAAGAATGATAATGATGGGTCTGAAGTTCATGAAAGAAGTTCCCTTTAAAGACGTATATATACATGGACTGATCAGGGACGAGAAAGGACAAAAGATGAGCAAGACCAAAGGTAATGCAATAGACCCCCTGCAGGTCATAGGTGAGTATGGTGCAGATTCCATAAGGTTCAGCCTCACTGCTCTTGCTTCACAGGGCAATGATATAAACCTCTCGTTCCCGGTTATAGAAGGATACAGGAATTTTATGAACAAGATCTGGAACGCCTTTAGATTTGTGACCCTGAACCTTGATACAGAAAAGGCATATAATATCAATATAGACCCTGCTTTGCTCAAGACCGTGGACAAATGGATACTTTACAAGCTGAACAGTGCCATAAAAGAAGTTCACTCCTATTACTCAAGCTACGAATACGATAAGGTTGCTCATACAATATACCGCTTTATATGGAACGACTACTGCGACTGGTATATTGAGTTTTCAAAGCAGTATCTCTATGGTGATGATATAGAGAAGAAAAACAGTACTCAGACGGTCCTGTTAAAGGTTCTGTATGATTCTATAAAACTACTTCATCCAGTCTCTCCATTTGTTACAGAAGAGCTGTACCAGATATTGAAAACCTACAGGATAGACCCTGCAGGTAAAGACAGTATTCTGCTTGATAACTACCCGGAACATTCAGATCAGCATGTTTTTGAAGAAGAGCATAAGGAGATTGAGTACATAAAGGACGTAGTTGTATGTATAAGAAACATGAGAGCCAACATCGGACTGCATCCCTCCAGTCAGGTAAATATCAAGTTCCATCCGGACAGCAATGGTATCAAAGAGATAATAAAGCAGAACGACAAGGTTATTTGCAGCCAGGCAAAAGTTAGTGGTTATGAATTTCTAAAGTCCGATGAAGACGTTAAAAAAGCGATCAGGTCCGTTATACCCGGCATGGAGATATATCTTTCCGTTGATGGCTCAATAAACGTGGAGGAAGAGATAACAAGGCTTAGAAAAAACCTGGAAAAGCTGAACATCAGCGTTGAAAAGGCGTCTAAAAAGCTAAAGAACAAGGAGTTTTTAAGCAAAGCCCCTAAAGACGTTATAGAAAAGGAAAAAAGCAAAGTCAACGATATGGATTTTCAGATCAGTAAAATTGAGAGTGCATTAGAAAATCTTGAGAAGATAAACTAGATGCCACGCCTGTAAAACAGTTCAAGCTGATCCAGTTTCATGTTAACGTCGGTCAGTTCCACTAAATATTCACCCGTAAAGCAGGCGTTACAGTAAGAAGAACTCCCGTTCTGGCTGCTGCTGCAGTTCTTGATTGCCTTTTTTACTCCTTCAAGGCTCAAATAGCCAAGTGAGTCGGAAGTTATATAGTGGTTTATCTCCTCAATGGTCAGAGAATTTGCGATCAGATCGTCCTGTAAAGGGGTGTCAATACCATAATAGCAGGGATGTTTCATAGGGGGAGAGCTTATTCTCATATGCACCTCTTTGGCGCCTGCGTCCTTTATCATTTTAATGATCTTTCTGCTGGTGGTCCCCCTTACAATTGAATCGTCAACCACCACGACCCTTTTGTCGTTTATTACTTCTTTTACTGCGTTAAGTTTGAGTTTTACTCCAAAATCTCTTATTGACTGCTGAGGTTCAATAAAGGTCCGTCCAATGTAGTGACTTCTTAAAAAACCCATATCCAGTGGAATGTTCAGCTGCTCGGCAAAACCGATCGCAGACGGCATCCCTGAATCGGGAACGGCAATGACTATATCCGCATCGGCGGGCTGTTCAATTGCCAGCTGCCTGCCAAGCTGTTTTCTTACCATATATACGTTCCTATTGGTAAAAAAGCTGTCAGGACGTGCAAAATATATCAGTTCAAACACGCAGGGGGCGGGTTCTACTTTAGGAAAAGGTTTATGGGACTTGATTCCGTTCTCATCAATCTCCACAATTTCCCCGGGTTCTATCTCTCTTACGTACTCGGCACCGATCAGTTCAAATGCACAGGTTTCTGATGAAACAACGTAATTCTTGTTCAATTTTCCGAGCACAAGAGGTCTTATCCCCCTTGGGTCCCTTGCGGCAAAAAGTTTATTATGGGTAAGGAAAAGCAGCGAATAAGCTCCCTTGCATTGATTTAAGGCGGATATTATGCGGTTAACTATTTCTTCTTCCTCAGACTTGGCAATAAGGTGTATTATGACTTCCGTGTCCGTAGTGGACTGAAAGATAGAACCTTGTTTCTCAAGGTCTCTTCTTAGCATCCTGGCGTTGGTGAGATTGCCGTTGTGGGATATTGCAAGTTCTCCTTTTTCGTAAACCACTGTTATTGGCTGAGTGTTTTTATTATCACTTGATCCCGCAGTGGAATACCTGACGTGACCAATTGCGCTGTTTCCACTGAGCTTGTTGTTTATAACCTCTTCAGAAAAGATGTCCGTCACAAGTCCCATAGCCCTGTGGGCGTGAAGCTTCTGTCCGTCGGCGGTTACAATCCCTGCGCTTTCCTGACCTCTGTGCTGAAGTGAATACAGTCCTAAATAAGTAAGGTTTGCAGCTTCAGGATTGCCAAAAATGCCAAATATTCCACATTCTTCTTTAAGCATTGACATTGTTTATACTTTCCTCTAATGAATTATCCCATATTTTGTATACCTGTTGAACATCCAAACTGAAAATCCCTTCAATAGTTATCTCATTACCACCAACAATACCAACCGGTCGTGCAGAAACGGCGTTTTTTGAGGCAATTTCTGTTAATTTGCTCATATTTGCTTTATTTAACGATACTATGCACCTGGACTGAGATTCAGAGAAGAGCAAACACTCATCCGTTAGGTCCAGCTCATTTGCGCTCTGCAGATCAACCTTGCATCCGATCCGTCCCCGTGGGGAAAAGCAGCACTCTGCCAGTGCGGCCGCTAACCCGCCTTCGGACACATCGTGTGCAGAACTGATAATACCTCCATCTACTGATTCTATCAAAGCCGAGATCAAACTGCTTTCCTTTTTCAGGTCCACTTTAGGCGGACTTCCCAACGTTTTACCATATATGGTCTTTTGATACTGCGAACCATCAATCTCACGGTAGGTATCCCCTAGCAGAACAATTATATCCCCTTTGTTCTTAAACCACTGCGTAACTGCTTTTTTATGATCGTCTATTACCCCTATCATCCCTATGGTAGGAGTTGGGTACACGGACTTTTCCTCAGTTTGATTGTAAAAGCTCACGTTGCCGCTTACAACCGGAGTGTTCAGTTTTATACATGCTTCTTTTATCCCTCTCACCGCCTCGCTGAACTGCCACATGACTTCAGGCTTTTCAGGATTGCCAAAGTTCAGGCAGTCCGTGACCGCAAGAGGTCTGGCTCCCGAGCAGGCGATGTTCCTTGCTGATTCCGCAACGGCGATCTTTGCCCCCTCAAAGGGAGAAAGATGGCAATATATGGAATTACAGTTCACTGTCATTGCAACGGCCTTGCTGGAACCTTTGATCCTTATCATAGCTGAATCGTTAACAGGTTCATATAGAGTATTTGTTCCGACCATATAATCGTACTGCTCATACACGTATCTTTTATTTGCAATAGTGGGACAGCCCAGTACTTTAAAAAATGCGGTTTTGATGTCTGGTTTTTCAGTTCCATCCAGATCCGTACGTTCATTACCGTTCTCAGGTGCCTTAATTTCCCTGCTGTATTCAGGGGCAGAATCCGTGATCAGTCCCACGGGAAGGTCTGCAACAAGTTCATCCTCATTATACAGCTTCAGATGTTCTGTGTCCGTAACCACGCCTATAATTGAGAAATCAAGCTGCCATTTTTTGAATATGGACTTTGCCGTCTCCTCCTTGCCCTTCTTAAGTATTACCAGCATCCTTTCCTGTGATTCGGAAAGCATTAGTTCGTAAGGCGTCATGTTCTCTTCGCGCCTTGGAACTTTGTCCATCCACAGGTCAATTCCCGTACTGCTTCTGCTTGCCATTTCAGCTGACGATGAAGTCAGACCTGCTGCGCCCATGTCCTGAATGCCAACGACGCAGTCGGTTTTAAACAGCTCCAGGCACGCTTCAAGTAAAAGTTTTTCCGTGAAGGGATCTCCCACCTGAACGGCTGGACGCTTTTGTTCTGACTCGTCGGAGAAGTTGTCAGACGCCATGATCGCACCTTGTATTCCATCCCGTCCGGTCTTTGATCCTATGTAAACGACCGGGTTGCCAACCCCTGAGGCGTAGCCCCTGAATATACTGTCCTTTTTTGTTATTCCAAGGCAGAAAACGTTAACCAGAGGGTTGCCGTTGTAACAGCTGTCAAAGTATATTTCTCCACCCACGGTTGGTATTCCCATGCAGTTTCCATAGTCGGATATTCCGGAAACCACTCCATCCACGATATATTTTGTCTTATACAGATCAGGGTCGCCGAATCTCAGTGAATCCAGCAGCGCTAAGGGCCTTGCGCCCATTGTAAAAATATCGCGGATTATTCCTCCCACCCCGGTGGCAGCCCCTTGATATGGCTCAAGATAAGAAGGGTGGTTGTGGCTCTCCATTTTAAATACTGCACACAGCCCGTCTCCGATATCAACGATACCTGCATTTTCCCCCGGTCCCTGTATAACCTGCTTTCCCGTTGTGGGAAGTTTTCTCAGATGGACTTTTGAGCTTTTGTACGAGCAGTGCTCAGACCACATTGCACCCAGTATTCCAATCTCAGTATGGTTTGGCTGACGGCCCAAAGCGGTCACTATTGTTTTATATTCCTGTCTGGACAGCCCATGGTCCAGTGCAAATTCCAAATGGGAGTTTTTTTCCATCAGGGTAATATTAACATACATGGAGAAAAGTTGTTTTTGCAGTCCACTTAAGACTGCTGAAAGACCTTTCTTTAATTAAAAATATCCATTAAATTTATGGAAAAAGCTATTAAGCACAGGTAACAGCAATGGGTACAAAAGAGAGAATAGTCGTGGCAATGAGTGGAGGAGTTGACAGCGGGACCGTTGCAGCTTTGCTAAAGGACCAGGGTTATGATGTTGTGGGATTGACCATGCAGCTTTGGGACTACGGTGAGGCAGAGGGGGGATGCTGCTCAGCTGATGAGGTCTGTGATGCAAGGAGAGTTGCGTACGAAGCAGGTATTCCTCACTACGTTGCAAACTACATGGAACCATTCAGAAAGCACGTTGTAAGTGACTTTATAAATAAATATGAAGAAGGGCTTACTCCCATACCCTGCATTCTCTGTAATCAGTTCATGAAGTTTGATTTTCTGCTTAGAAGATCACTGGAGTTTGGTGCAGACTCTCTGGCCACAGGGCACTATGCAATTATTAAACGGAATGAAAAAAGTGGTGAGTACGAGTTGAAAAAAAGTGCCGACAGCGTTAAGGACCAGTCGTATTTTTTATATACCCTGACCCAAAAGGAACTGGCCAGGCTTAAATTTCCTCTCGGAGACAAGACCAAGCCCGAGGTCAGGGACCTGGCAAGGAAAATGGGACTGAAAGTTGCTGAAAAACCAGAAAGCATGGGCGTGTGCTTTATAACTGGAGACAGCTACAGGGAGTTCCTGGAACCTTATATGCAAAGAGGAAAACAGAAAGGTGAAATGGTAGACGTGAATGATAGAACGGTAGGGGAGCATAGCGGGATCTACTCTTACACGGTCGGTCAAAGAAGGGGACTGGGCTTTGCAAATGGAAAGCCCATGTACGTTGTTAAGATAGATGCAAAAAACAACAGGGTTATAGTAGGTGAAGAATCCGATCTCTACAGCAGTTCTTTAATTGCTGATAACACATCATGGGTCTCAAGGCCCCCTGAAGGGGAGACCGAGGTGAAAGCCAAGATAAGGTACAGGCACAGCGAACAACCCGCGGTTGTATCGGTGCATAGAGGTAAAGCCTCAGTGAGATTTGAAAAACCTCAGAAAGCAATAACTCCGGGACAGGCGGTGGTTTTTTATCAGGAAGATAAAGTACTGGGTGGTGGCTGGATAACAGAGGCGCTGTAATATGAAGAGAATTTCCGTTGTTACCCTTGGATGCAAGGTCAATCAGTACGATACTGCCGTCCTTTTAAATCAGCTTCCTAAAAACGAGTACCGGAAAAACAGCGATTTTAACGACCCTGCTGATATTTACGTGATAGATACCTGCACGGTAACCCATAAAGCTGACTCAGAAGCAAGAAACTACATATACAGGGCAAAAAGGTCCAATCCTGGCGCTGTTGTGGTGGTTACAGGGTGCTACGCACAGGTTTCCCATGAAGAACTTCATAAGGTGGATGGAGTTGATTATATAATTGGAAATTCTCACAAGGCATCGTCTCTCTTGGAGGTCATTAAATATGCAGTTCCACAGAGCACTCCCCAAATATACATATCGGATATATTCAAAGAGAAGAAAAGAAAATTTGACACCCCGGATATAAATTATTTTCCCGACCGGACCAGAGCGTTCTTAAAAGTGCAGGATGGTTGTAACTACGCCTGTACCTTCTGTATCATTCCAAGAGCGAGGGGAAGGTCCCGGAGCCTGAGCGTTGAGGAGATAAAGAACAGGATCAAAAACCTCAGGTCTCACGGATACAAAGAAGTCGTGCTGACAGGTATTCACCTTGCCAGCTACGGCAGGGACATTGGAACTGATCTTTTAAAGCTCCTGGATGAACTGAGCAAAGAGAAGATAATCGGAAGAATACGGCTGAGTTCTCTTGATCCCGCAGATATAAGCGAAGATATAATTGACCTTTGTGCAGAATCCACCGTGGTCTGCCCCAGCTTTCATATATCACTCCAGAGCGGAGATGAGAATATCTTAAAAAAGATGAGAAGGCGTTACAGACCAAAGGATTTCATCAACTGCACGAACTATATAAGGGAGAGGATCCCCAGTGCCTCCATTGGTACTGACGTTATGGTCGGATTTCCAGGTGAAAGCGAGCAATGCTTCAGCAATACCTATGATCTGGTCAGCGGGTCAGAGCTGACTTATTTTCATGTTTTTCCGTATTCGGTCAGAAAAAAAACCGCTGCAGCCGTAATGCAGGATCAGATAAAGCCCGAAGTAAAAAAAGAAAGAAGCAAGGTTCTGAGGGAGCTGGGGTCCAGGAAAAAGATCGGATTTTACAAAAGCTTTGTGGGAAAAGAGTTAAGTACTTTAGTGGAAAGCAGATCAAGGGGAACAACTGATAATTACATTAACGTCAGGCTTCCCTACGGTAAATAC
>CAZUNK010000006.1:0-6310 GCA_964622285.1 uncultured Spirochaetia bacterium | reverse complement strand
GGCAGGGGAGCCGCTTATAGCGGCAATAATACCGTCCTGTACCTGCTGTGTGCGGTCGCAGATTCCTGAACCTGACACCTTCATTCCGACGACTATGCTGAACGTGAGCGTGGCAGTATCCATGTCTGCATCCGTTACCGTATAAGTCACCATAGTGGTCCCTACGGCCGTAGGAGTTCCGCTCAGCTCCCGCGCTTCGGGAGTAAACGTTAACCCGGCAGGGTTAGGAGGAGTTAAACTGTACGTCAGTGTTCCGTTCCCGCCAGTTGCCACTGGTAACGTCTCCTCAGGTATTGCTCTGTTCAATAAATACTGCTTATCATCTATCGGTGCTCCAAAACTCGGCATAAGGTCTTGTGCTACCGTTATCATAAACGTGAGCGGCGGCGTGTTAATATCACCATCTTCATCAGTTGCCGTATAGGTCACCGTCGTGGTCCCCACAGCCGTAGGAATTCCGCGCAGTTGTCGCGTTCCGGGATCAAACGTCAACCCCGAAGGCAGCGCGGTAGCGGGAGAATTTGGAGTTAAGGTGTAAGTTATATCTCCGTTCCCGTCAGTTGCCGCTGGTAACGTCTCTGCTGCTATTGCTGAGTTCTGTACGTAATTCTTATCATCTATCGGTGCTCTAAAACTCGGTACAGTATCCGCTGCTACTTCTATGCTGAACATAAGAGTTGCCTCATCCCCGCCTTCATCCCGCGCCGTATAGGTCACTTCCGTGGCCCCTACAGCCGTGGGGGTTCCGCTCAGTTCTCGTGTTCCACTATCAAATGTCAATCCATCCGGCAGAGGGGCTAGGCTGTAAGTCAGCTCTCCTTCCCCGCTTATTGCCTCCGGTAAGGTAACTGCAGTTATTGCTATGTCCTGTACGTACTGCTGATCTTCCACTGTATCTGAAAAGCTCAGGGAAACCTGACTTCCTTTCTCCGAACCGTCGCACGCTGCAAAAAACACGCACAGCATAATTCCTAAAAACAGTGCTTTAATACTTACGTTCTTATTATTTCTATACATCAGATGGGCACCACCTCTTATATTGGGATTTATTTTGTTTATTTTACCCCCCCCCTCATAATTGTCAAACCTGATAACTACAAAATGGTCAATACTCCAGGTACCTTCATCACCTCCTCTGCCAACCCGGCTCCGTCAATCACAAACCTTGCCAGTGAATTATTGAATGTTTATAATCACTGACTACAATACTGAGAGGTCAATCAAAAAACGATATTTTCATTTGACTTTACGGCAAAATTAACCTGATGGAAATAATAGAAAAGCTGAGCCGAAAAGCTGAGGAACGTTCTTCCGAGTTAACAAAATGGATGGAAGGACATTTAAATAATATCCTCGTTCCTCTTTACTCTTCCGTGGACATAAGAGTTTCTGGCTCAAAGGTCGCTCCGGTTGATACCAACATCTTTCCGGCGGGGTTCAACAATCTTACCGAAGATTTCCGGGTCAACGCGGGAGAGCTGTTTAAAAAGACGCTCAGCGCCAAATATCCAAGCGCGGAAAAAATACTGATAATTCCTGAACTTCACACCAAAAACAGATTTTACTGGGAAAACATAAAAACCCTTGAGACGATCCTTCAAAGCACGGGATACGAGGTCCGGGTGGGGATAGTGGATGATGCCTTTGAACTGAGCAGTGCAAAGTTTCCTGCCGCCAGCGGAGGGGAGGTCGCCGCGGAAAAAGTCAGGCACAAGGACCACAGGGCTTTTGTTGAGGGGTTTTGTCCCGACGTGATAATGCTCAATAATGATTTTTCCGCAAAATGTCCAAAGAACCTGACGGACATCATACAGCCCGTGGAACCGCCCGTTGAAATGGGCTGGCACACAAGGCGCAAGGACGTGCACTTTGAGTTTTACAACTCACTTGCGGCGGAGGCGGCGGAAATACTGAAGATCGACCCTTGGACCATAAGCATAGAAACGCGGCTGATAAAGGACGTGGACTTTGAAGAGCCAGGCGACAGGAAAAAAGCGTATGATATCGCAAAAGATCTGCTCAGGGTTCTGAAGGAGCAGCATGAAAGCAGAAAAACAGGCCACTCTCCAATGCTTTTCATCAAAAGCAATTCAGGTACCTACGGAATGGGGGTGGTAAGTATCACGGACGTAGAGTCAATAGCCCTGATGAACGCGGGAAACAGAAAAAGGCTGAGGGTCACAAAAGGCGGAAGGCCCATAAGGGACGTTGTTCTGCAGGAAGGAGTTCCCACCGTGCTGAGAACGAAGGAAGGCGGCTTTGCAGAACCGGTGATATATCTGGTAAACAGTGAAGTCGCGGGGGGATTTTTCAGAGTTAACAAAGAGAAAAAAGAAAATGAAAACCTGAACTCAAAGGGCATGACCTTTGAACCTTTCTTTAACACAGTGGGATGTTTTAACGAGGTGCCAAAGGCCGCTGAGCTGATCTCCACGATAGCGGTCATCGCGTCGGGATATGAAATAGAGAAAATAATCAGAGAAGGAGGATGCAGAGAAACTGCCACTTAAACTCAGCGCCGTGCGGCGCAGATCAACCGGCGCGGATTATTTTTAGGACATACCTTGTTGACTACAATTTTCAATCGTGTAACAATTTAAACGTTTAGAGTTTCAGCGTATGAAATTCAGGAGATATTATGATAGTTGAAGAGGGAGCACCCCACTTAACCGTAGCAAAGTTCATTATCACCCTGGCTTTGATCTTTGTTTCAGCCAAAGCCCTGGGCGCTTTGTTTCAAAGAGTAAAACTTCCTTCCGTACTTGGAGAATTAATAGCCGGAATAATACTCGGCGGAAGTATGCTCGCCATCGTGCCGACTTCCGAGACACAGGTGGGCTACGAAACATTCCATATTTTTGCGGAAATAGGACTGATATTACTGCTTTTTGAAATAGGACTTGAAACAAAGCTCGGCGATCTGGTAAAAGTAGGACCCCAGTCAACCTTAGTGGCAATAGTGGGCATAGTTGCCCCATTCTGTCTTGGATTCTTCAGCATCTTTGCGTTTCAGAAGGTTGGATTAATAGACTTCAATGAAAACCTCACGACGCTGATAGCCATTGCCACCGGCGCAACCCTGTGTGCAACAAGCGTGGGCATAACGGCCAGAGTGCTCTCGGACATGGAAAAGCTCCACACGAAGGAGGCGCAGATAGTCATCGGCGCCGCGGTAGTTGACGACATTATAGGACTTATAATTCTCAGCGTGGTAAGCGGACTTATTGAATCATTTCAGAGTGGAGCCGGGGGCGGGGTGTCCGTGCTCTCGATATCTATCTCGGTAGTTAAAGCGTTTGGATTTCTCGCAGCGGCAATTATAATCGGCAACTTCATATCTACCTGGGCCTTTAATTTCGTTGAAAGACTGAACGTCAGAGGGGTTATATCCATTCTCGCGGTCGCTTTCGCGTTTTTATATGCATACGCCGCCAGTTTAGTGGGACTTGCTCCGATCGTTGGCGCTTTTGCCGCTGGTCTGGTGCTCAGAAAAACGAACCAGTTCAATTTTATTGAAGACAACCTGAGGCCCGTGTCTGATTTTTTCACCCCGATATTTTTCGTCGTTGTGGGAGCGGAGGTGGATGTTCGCGCCTTTAACCCGTTTGCACCGGACGGCGTGAACATAATTTCAATAGCAATGGTACTGTTCGTTCTGGCGATGATAGGAAAATACGTAAGTGGCTTCGCCGTAAGGGACAAAAGCATCAGCTCCAACGTAATTGGACTGGGCATGATACCAAGAGGAGAAGTGGGTCTGATCTTTGCGCAGGTGGGTCTTGATTACGGGATCTTTGATCTGAAATTTTTCTCGGCTGTAACCGTAATGGTAATTCTGACGACCTTTATAGCGCCGCCCCTGTTGCAAATAAGTTTTGGAAAAGACGGACCTGAAGAAGAAGGTGCTGAAAAAGATGACTATGATTAATGCTTTCTGTATTAAAAGAAAGTACCAAAACCTTTAGCAAAATCCTATAATTTCAGTATTCTCTTGCCTTAAAAAAGTAAGTATTCAGAAAATATGCAGGTGTAATTCCACCAGGCGCAGCAGCGGGAATTACAGCAAGGACATTAAAAAAAGAAGATTAAAAGCCATAATGAAACGAGTTTTATACTTTACAGGACTTATATATTTGTTTGCGGCGGAAGGTTCCCACGCGGCGGCGGGAGGTGACCTGCTGACCGTTGATAAGACGCTTGCCGTTCAGCTGGTAATAATAATCGTAGCGTTTTTTGTACTGAACTCATTAATATTCAAACCTTTGCTTGCGCTGCTTGAAAATCGTAAAAAACTCACCACGGGTTCCTTAGACGAGGCAAGGGAGCTGGTGGAAAGAGCGGAAAAACTGATTGATAAATACAACGAGCAAATTGACGGCGCAAGGGCTGAGGCAAACGAGCAGAGAGCGGAAATAAGAAACCAGGGCCAGCAGCTGGCGGAAAAGATGGTACATGAAGCAAGGCAGGAGTCGCAGACGCTCGTGGAGAACTATAAAAAAGACCTGGAAGGCCAGGTTAAAAACGTTAAAGAGAAAATAAGACCGGAAATAGAGGACTTGGCTAGAGAGGTTGCTTCAAAGGTCCTTGACAGGGAGGTTTGAACTTGGACTGGTCATTTGTAATCAAGCACGCGGTCAATCTTCTGATCCTGATTGGAATAATCATCTACTTTTCCAAAACCCCCATAAAAAAGGCTCTGGAAAAAAGAAGGTCCAATCTGAGCAGAGAGATTGACAGAGCAAAGGTTGAGATCGGCGATGCAAAGGCAAAATTTGAGGAGTACTCAAAAAAAATAGACGGCCTTGAAGCCGAAACCGCCTCGCTAATACAATCAATAAAAGAGATTGGAGAAAACGAAAAAAGCGAGATCATAGCGCAGGCGGAAAAAACCTGCGAATTAATAAAAAAAGAAACCACGGAAACCATTGAACTTGAGACGTTCAGAGCACGGCAGAAAATACAGCAGGAGGTAATTGAAAATTCAATGGAACTGGCTGAAAAGTTAATAAAGGAAAAAACGGGCGACGAGTACAACGTAAGATCCGTTGATAAATTAGTATCACAGATAGAGGAAGGCAAATGGCTTCAGTAGCTACGCTGAGGGACATCTGTGACGCGCTCACCAAAACCGGTCTGGAAAGCGGCACTCTGGAAACTATAACCTCGGACCTCGCCGCGTTCTTCAGCGTTCTGTCAAAGAACGAGGAACTGCGGAACATTCTCGTCACCACCGCTTTTGAAGTGGAGGAAAAAAAGAGCATAATTTCAGACCTGTCCGCTCAGCTGGGGGTGGCAAGGGAAACAAAGAATTTTCTGACGCTGGCGTGCGAGCTGGACAAGTTCGGAGCGATGCTCAGCCAGAAGGAGCTGATCCTCAGAAAACTTGCTCAGGCGGCCGGGAAACTGAAGGCGGAAATTACCTCGGCAAGACCTCTGACCGAGAACGAGCGGGGCAGGATCAAGGAACTTCTGAGCAAAAGGACCGGAAAAGAGGTGGAGCTAAGCACTGACGTGGACGAAGAGATCATTGGAGGACTTATAACCAAAATAGAAAACAAGGTTTACGACAACAGCATAAAAACCCGGCTGGAAAAACTTCGCTCGGCGTTAACTTTGTAGAACTCAGATTTTGAAAAAGGAGCTTATGATGAACGAATTAAAAGTTGAAGATATTGGTGAAATACTAAGAAACCGAATAAAAGGTTACGACGAGAAGGTTGACACCTCGGAAGTGGGAACGGTGCTGTCCGTCGGGGACGGGATTGTACGCGTGTACGGACTTGATCAGGTAAAAGCAGGGGAACTCGTGGAGTTTAAAAGCGGGATTTCAGGTCTTGTGCTCAACCTTGAGGAAGACAACGTCGGGATAGCCCTGTTTGGAGAGAGCACGGAGGTTGCGCAGGGTGACCTGGTAAAACGCACCGGTAAGATCGCCGAGATACCCGTCGGGGAAGCCATGAAGGGAAGGGTAATAGACGCGCTTGGAAACCCCATTGACGGCAAGGGAGAAATCACCACCAGCGAAACGCGGCAGATAGAGGTTAAAGCCCCCGGAGTCGTTTACAGACAGAGCGTAAAAGAGCCCCTTCAGACCGGCATTAAAGCCATTGACGCGATGATACCGATAGGGAAGGGACAGCGGGAACTCATACTGGGGGACCGGCAGACAGGCAGAACCGCAATTGCGATTGATACTATAATAAATCAGAAAAATGAAGACGTTTACTGTATTTACGTGGCAATCGGACAGAAACAGTCAACCGTTGCCCAGGTAGTTGATAAACTCAAGGAGCATGGCGCAATGGAATAT
>CAZUNK010000005.1:0-10873 GCA_964622285.1 uncultured Spirochaetia bacterium | reverse complement strand
TGCTTGGTGACATGGGCATTCGCAGTAATGACAGTGACTTTGTGCAGAATCTTGTTGCCACTCACATGAAGTCGCTTTCGGGCTCCATGACGTTTCCGCAGGAGTACGCTGCTACTCTTACCAGGCTTGTAAATAGAGGCTACAGACTTTCAATACTCTCTAATTTTGATTGTTCCAAGGCTGCTCATGATTTACTGAACCTGTACAATATAACCCACTACTTTGACCATATATTCATTTCAGAGGACATAGGATGGAGAAAACCAAGTCCCAGGGCATTTGAGCATGCGGTAAATGCCCTTAACGTCTCTGCGGACGATACGGTATATATCGGAGATGACTATGAACGTGACATCATGGGCGCCTACAGGTCAAACATTGACAGTATACTGATGGACCCCGGCGGCAGGAGAAGATCGTACTCCCCCGCGGTTGCGTCAGTATCTGAATTTGATGAGCTCCTTGACCTGCTGCCGTGACGTTCCAATAAAGAGAGGTTTATTTAAACGGTCTGAAAATTTATCTATGGAAGTATGGGGAAAAATAGAATATCTTAATGACCGTTATAAAGATTTAAGTCTGAAAAAATGAACAGAATATTTTTACTTTCACTGTATGTTTTTCTGATTTTTCTCTTCACGGCGGAACATCAGAGCGTTAATATTAACGCAGCCCCTGCCCCCGGGAAAACAGTAGCCTCAACGGAGCTGCGAACTTTACTGGAAAGCTCCCTTGAAAATCATTATATAACGGTTGGCAACAGGGTTTATCACGCGTCTCCGCTGCTGAACAGGCTTTACAGTTCGCAGCGCTACAAACTTATCTGGTTCAGAGATGATATGACCCCCGGCGGGCATCTGGCTTCTTATCTGGAGGTTCTGAGAAGTTCAACGACGGAAGGCCTGGACCCGAGTTTCTACGATATTGATATTATTGAAAAAAGTATCAATGAGATGAAAGAGCTGGAAGGGGAATCCTTAAAATCAAAAGCGTATCAGGTTGACCTGCTTATCTCCAACTCTAATATTTCCTATTTTGCCGACCTTCTTTATGGAAGGTTTGAGCTGGACAGTAACTTTATAGAAAAGAACTACTTTGAGCCTAATATAGACATTGTTTCGTTAATTAATAAAGCAATATCAAAAAACGATTTTTCCAGTGCCGTTAAGACGCTGCTTCCTGACAGCTACTTTTATTCTTCCCTGAAGGAAGCTTTAGTTAAATATGAGAAGATCAAGGAAAACGGTGGTGCATGGCGCCCGATGCCCTCAGGTAAGAATCTGGCGGTTGGCACGTACGACATCAGAGTTGTTTATTTAAAGCATCGTCTGTACACCAGCGGGGATATAGATTTTCTGCTGGACAGTGAAGTGGAAACTTATATTTACGACCCGGCTTTTGATTATCTCCTGGAAAGGGCGGTAAGGCGTTTTCAGAGGCGTCATGGATTAGCAGAGGACGGCGTGGTTGGCGAAAGTACTATTAAGGCGCTTAACATCCCGCTGAGCGAAAAGATAAAATCAATAAAGACAAATCTGGACATATGGAGAAAACTGCCCCGCAGTTTTGGAGAAAGGTACGTTATGGTCAACGTTCCCGTGTTCACGCTTTTTGCCGTTGAAAGCGATAAAACCGTTCTGGAAATGAGCGCCATAGTGGGCACTCCTGCATGGAACACGCCCGTACTGGTTGAAGATATAGAGTACGTGGCGATCAACCCTTACTGGAACATTCCAAAAAGCATATTTAAAAGTGAGGTATTGCCCCATCTTCGCAGAGACCCGGGTTTTCTGACGGAGTCAAATTTAGAGGTTGTTTCACTTGAAACGGACGCGGTACAGCGTAACCATTCATGGGACTGGTCCGAGGTTGACCCGGAGAACTTCAACTACAGACTGAGACAGCTGCCAGGAGGTACGAACCCGCTTGGCAAACTGAAGTTCCTTTTTCCCAATAAGCACAACGTGTACCTGCACGACACGCCGCATAAGGAGTTTTTTGACTACCTTGACAAGAAACTGAGCCATGGTTGTATCAGGGTTGAACATCCCGTTCAGCTGGCGGAGTTCATATTCAATGATGAAAGCGAATGGGACGCTGAAATTATAAAATCTCAGATCAACACGGGAAAATCCTGGGAGATCACTCTGGAACGGACAGTGCCCGTTTATATAGTGTACTTTACAGCCTGGGTGGGAAGTGACGGTTTAACTTATTTCAACGATGATTTTTATAACTTTCTAACTCCCGCTCAGTCAAATTAGAAAATGGACCTTTGGTTTACCTTAAAAAACCATTGGGCTGAACTACTGGTTTAATTCTCGCAGACAACTTTCTTTGAAAGCGTTATCTCCTGCATTAGCCCATGGTTCCATCTTTTTCTGCTGTGGTCCCTGGACATGACCCTCACTTTGTCTTCATCACAGAAAAAATCCAGAATACGGGACTGCGAATGCTTTAATCCGAATATCTCAGGCCGGATGGATGATACATGAATGAACGTGGCGTTGTTTAATTTACTTACCGTGTTAAGCGTGTTCGTAAGGCCGTGTGGCAGGTGCAGGTGTCCTGAAAGCCACAGGTCAACTCTGTATTTTTTAAGTATGTTCCTGAATCTTTCCGATCTGAGTATCTGCCTGTCACGAAAAGAGGAAAATGGTATTTTGCTGCCTTCAAGCGGTGCGTGGGTTATTACGACAAGTATTTTGTCCTGATTGTTTATCACCAGGTTTTTCCACCATTCAAACGTATCGTCGTTTATCTCAGTCGGTTTTCCGCGCACCTCGTCCGATAGAAAAATAAAGAGCATGTTCCCGTATGATCTGCTGTAGTGAGGCTGCACTTGTAGTTTTTTTCTGAAAAGAACTCCATCATCGGTCTTTAGGTCATGGTTACCGATAATTTCATGCCATTTATTTATGTAAGAGCTGCTTTTCTCCTTTATGTACCAGTCAAAGACCTCAGGGCTGGGACTGTTTACTATATCACCTGCAACGACTGCAAACTGAACCTCCGGCACACTGGCGTTTATATCGTTTACTGCCCGGGTAAAGGCTTTTCTGTGCTTGGAATTTCTTGGCTGTATATCAGCCAGCACCCATACCCTCAGTATATCTTCGTCAGTACTGATAACATCTCTGATAACCGCTTTTGAGCAGGACAGATTAAAAACGATCAGAAGAGCTAAAATTAAATTTGTTTTCATACGTATATTGAGATGTTTCCTTTTATATTCTGTATTCCTTTATTTCATGAAGTTTTTTGAGTTTGAGTTAAAGGGCGGTCTAAATGGAGCCAACGAGGGGAGTCGAACCCCTGACCTGATCATTACGAGTGAACTGCTCTACCACTGAGCTACGTTGGCGTATAAAAAATTTAAACAATTAGTATTGAAATTTAAACAGTATAAGATATAAACTTCTCAAAATTTTTTTCAGGAGGTTTTGTATGAAATACCGTTTAGTATATTTACTGAGTTTTATTGCAGTACTTTCTTTTGGTTTTTACGCCTGTGGAGATGATGATTCGTCATCCACTTCTTTAGTTCCGACAATTGCGCAGACCAAAGCTGCGGCAAACAATGCTCCAAGAGCAGGAAGTGTTATTCAGGGAAGTAGGGCTGATAATAATGGAGTAACGACTGATGCAGTTACTGTTAATGCTGATGGTAGCGTGTCAGTTGCAGGTGTTGACGGTACAATAGAGTCGGACATATCTTCAGATGGAGATATACAGTCTGGTTTTTATTCCTATACTGATGGTAATGGAGACGCCTGGGGAATGGTTGTGGATGGAGATGAAACAGCAACTCCGGCTTCGGACACCTGTTATTCGGGAAGTGCAGTAGTTTATCATGACCTTACTGATGCCGATGGTAATGTTGCTCCACCAATAAGATTGACGGGAGAAGTTACTTTGGAATTTGGTCAAAGTGGTAACAGTATATCAGGAGAAATTACTGGAATTGATCCAGATGTTAGTGTAACTCTTAGCCCAACAGCAGCTCCTGGTGCTGATAATCTTTATTCAGGTACTACTGTTTTAAGAAATGTTCCTGGCGCTGGTGATGATGGAGCAGGTCAGTGGGGAGTTCAGTTTTTTAATGATGGAGATGACGTAGTTCTTGCGGGAACCTGGGGAGGCACCGTTGAGTCTAGCGATGGTGCATTATCAAGTTCGGCCGTAGGTGTTTTAGTTGTAAGGCCAACACCCTGTACAAACTAAACTGTTTTAATCGTTGTTTCGGGTGACGCTGGTCAAAATGAGTTCTGCAGTTTTCTGTCCGCTTTTGATGCAGTCCGGCATTCCTACTTCAGTCATACGCGTTGCCCGCAACAGCGACCTTTCCCAAATCCTGTGGTCCGTGACTGATCGTTTTGATCATATCTGAATACCCCAAAATTGTATTGAAGGTTAAACGGTAAAAATGGTATAATACTCCCAAAATCCTTTTTCAGGAGGTGTTATATGAAATACCGTTCAATATTATTAAGTTTTATTGCAGTAGTTTCTTTTCTTTTTTACGCCTGTGGGGATAGCAGTTCATCCACTTCTAATGGTGTGTCTGCTCTAAGTCCGAGCAGCGTGAATGCTAATGCGGCAGCTAGCAATATTCCCAAATTAGGGAGCGTTATACAGGGCAGTAAGGACGCTAATAATGATGAAGTAACGGATGACGTGGTTGCCCTTAGCCTTACTACCGGTGGTATAAGCGTTACTATTAATGGTGGTGCTACTCTGAGTAGTTGTACCAACGCGGTAGTGAGCGCAGCCAGTCCCCGTTTGTGTACTTCGGAAGATCAAACCGCGCAGGCAGCAGTTTTTTCAGCTTTTTCTGACGCTTCTAACATTCCTGAATTTAACCAGGATGACCCGGTAGCGTTTGGATTTTATTCATATACTGACTCGGCAAATAATAACGAGGTTGTCTGGGGAATGTTTGCAGACGGCCTGACTGAGTCGGAAACAGCTACTGTCACTGCTCCAAATGCAGAGATATGTTATTCAGGAAACATAATTGTTTTCCATGCTCTTGACGACAATGCTTCAAATCCAGATTTTCAGACTGAATCAGGAAATGTTGCTTTAACAAGGGGAACTGATGGAAGTATAACAGGGGAAATAACTGGCCTTACAGATAGTCCAACTGTAGATGTAGTTCTTCAGAGTGCAGCAGATGGTGATAGCGACAATCTTTTCACGGGAGATGTCAGTATAGAGGGCATTCCTGCTGATGCAGCTGGTAGAACTATTACTGCCGTAGGCAAATGGGGAGTTCAGTTCTTCGGAACTGGTATGGAATATTTAGTAGGTACCTGGGGTGCAGCTTTTGAAGACCCTGTAACGTCAACATCAGGTTCAGCCGTAGGTGTTTTATTTGCAGAACCATTAGAAGAGTGTCCTACGCCTTCAGGCTAAACTGTTTTAATCGCTGTTCCGGGTGACGCTGGTCAAAATAAGTTCTGCGGCTTTCTGTCCGCTTTTGATGCAGTCCGGTATTCCTATTCCTTCATACGCGTTGCCCGCAACAGCGATATTTCCCAGACCCTCTGTTCTGTGATCGATCGTTTTTATCAGGCTTGAATGCCCTAAATTGTATTGTGGCATAGCGTTAAAGTATTTTTTTATTTTAATGAACGACGGTTTTATATCTGTTTTAAGTATCAGTTTAAGTTCACTGAGAATCAGATCAGTTATTTCAGGTTCGTTCTTATAAGGCAGGTCGGGATTAAGTACTCCCCCGGCAAAACACCTGATCAGTTCATATCCTTTTTTGCTTGTAGCCGGGAATTTACGGCTTGTGAAAGAGCATGCCAGTATGTTCATTTTTTCCGAGGGAGGGACAACGATTCCCACGCCTTGTGGAAAGTTTGCCAGATCTTTTTTAGAGACTGCAATATTGGCAACTATTGAGGAAGCCGAGCTGATCTTTTTCAGCGAATCTGATAGCCTGGCGTCTATGTTTCTGGTGAGCTCAGATGCGGCATGAGACGGAACTGCCAGTATAAGCGCGTCAAAAAAGCGCTCTTTTTCCTTATTGTCGGTTAAGCTCCATTTACCGTCTTTTCTGTGTATGGACACCACTTCACGGTCGTAGTGAAAGTTCACTCCTTTGGTAGCTTTAACAAGGCCGTTTATCAACGTGCTCATACCTCCCTGAAGAGATAAGAACAGACCATACCGTGCCCCGCTTTCGGTTTTTAAAAGTGAGTACTTTTCCTGCAGTCCCCTGATCACGCTGCCGAATTTTTCTTCCATTGATACAAACTCAGGTAGAACGGCGCTGGCGCTCAGTTTTTCTGTGTCTCCGGTATAAATTCCTCCGATCAGGGGTTTGGCGGCTTTTTCCAGAAGAGCGCTGCCGAATCTCCTTTTAACAAATTCGTCCACGCTTTCTTCTTTGCCGGTTTTTTTTACCGTTACGTGCTGCTCATACAATACCCTTTCCTTTTCCTCTGCCGAGAAAAAACCGCTCTTCATAAATGAGTTTAAATTTGAAGGAGCTGTAAGAAAAAAACCATCAGGCAGAGCGTTGAGCTTGCCATCAAAGTATACAAAGCATCTTCTGTCGCTTGTACTGATGGGGACCAGCCTAGTCTCAAGACCTATCTCTTGGCACATTTTCAGTGCCCAGGGTTTTGAAGTGATAAAGGAATCAGCTCCCTGCTCCATTGTGAACCCGTTTTCCTTTAAGGTGGAGATAGTTCCTCCCGGCACGCTGTTTTTCTCTATTACGTCTATTTCAGCGTCCACGCCGAGTTTTTTGGTGAGCTTACTGAGATAATATGCACTGCTAAGACCGGAGATGCCGGAACCAATTATTGCTGTTTTCATCGGATGTTTTTTACTGATGAATTATATGTTTCACAACCTCGTCCCGAAGTGCTTTTATGAACAGGTCATCGTCATTGACCGTCTTGGCAACGTGCAGTTTCACGCCGGCCTTTTCCGCAGCTTCACGGGCTTCTATGCCGATGTCGTAAAGTACCTCCACGTGGTCGCACACAAAACCTATTGCCTGTACCACTATATTTCTGACCCCTTTGTTTCCCAGCTCTTCTATAACGTCACAAACGTCAGGTTCAAGCCAGGGAACGCTGGGAGAGCCGCTTCTGCTCTGGTAGGCGATTATCCAGTTTTCATGCCGCAGGTTTTCCGCTACTGATCTGGCTGAACTTTCAAATTGCGCGACGTAAGGTGAAACTTCCGCCATTTTTACAGGAATGCTGTGCGCCGTAAATATTAATCTGGTGTTTTCCAGCTCCCCATCGTCTATCTCCTCAAAACATTTTCTTATCTGATTAGCGCTGCTCTCTATGAACAGGGGGTTATCAAAGAGCGGAGCGGTGTAAACAAATTCAATTTCAGATTCTGCTTCTGCAACCGCCTCGCTTACGTCTCTCTGGTATTTATCCCAGCTGGCATCGCACTGATGCAGTGCCATGATCACTCCTATTGCTCTTCTTACGCCCAGGTCTGCTATTTTTTTTACGCTGTCGGATATAAAAGGGTGCCAGTTTCTCATACCGATAAATATCGGTATTTCATGCCCGTCTTGTGATAAAAATTTTTCTAATTTTTTTGCCTGCTTTTCAGTCAGCTCGTTCAGCGGTGATCTGCCCCCTATAAGTTCGTAGTGATGCGCTACTTCCTTTAACCTGTCTTCAGGTATTGAAAACCCCCTGGCTACGTTTTTGAGAAAAGGTAGTACATCTTCAGGCTTTTCAGGTCCTCCGTATCCGATCAACAGTACCGCTGTATTTTGTTTGCTCATTTTATTCTGCCCCCTGCCTCATTTTATAAGAATGTTCATGGACGGTATCAACTAAAGATAAGACGTTGTCCACCGGCGTGCTGGGCAGTATGCCGTGTCCGAGGTTGAATATGTGTCCCGGCCGGCCTCCTACTTCGTTCAGTATTCTCTTTGCCTCGTTATTGACGTGCGATTTATTTGAAAGCATGACGACCGGGTCCAGGTTGCCCTGTATCGCCTTGTCGCGGCCCACCTGTTTCCATGCCTTTTGTATATCAGTTCTCCAGTCAACGCCTATCACTCCGCAGCTGGTCTGAGCAAACTGATCCAGGAGCGACGATGTGCCCGTTCCAAAAAGGATCACCGGCACATCCCTGTCTATCATTTCCACAAGTCTCTTTGTGTGCGGAAAAACAAACTCCCTGTAATCTTTCGGAGATAAGCATCCCACCCAGCTGTCAAATATCTGAACGGCGTCTGCTCCCGCTTCAATCTGTCTGTTGAGATAGTCCGCGGTGGCATCGGTAAGTCTGGTCATAAGCAGATCCCACAAACTGCCATCCTGAAACATCAAAGTTTTGGTTCTTGCATAGTTCCGGGACCCGCTTCCCTCAATTGCATAAGATGCAAGAGTAAAAGGAGCTCCGGCAAAACCTATTACTGCTTTTTTGGGATCCAGTGCTTTTCTGGTCAATCTGATGGCGTCGTAAACGAATGCAAGCGAGTCCGGTTCAAATTCAGGCAGCGAGTCAACTGAATCTTTGGAACCCAGCTTGTTGCCGATCTTAGGCCCGTCGTTTGCCTGGTACTCCAGACCAAGCCCAAATGATTCCAGTATAAGCAGGATATCTGAAAATATTATAGCAGCGTCCACGTTCAGTTTTTCAGCCGCCATAAGGGTTACCTCGGCGGCAAGGTCGGGAGTCTTGCACATTTCTATAAAGGATACTTTTGCTCTGATCTGTTTGTACTCTCTCAGAAAACGTCCAGCCTGTCTCATTATCCAGATCGGCGTATAGTCCGTTTTCTCAAGGTTGCACGCTTTCAGAAAGGCTGAATCCCGTTTTTTACTGTCCTGATGCAGGGAGCGGCCTTTCTCCCATGCCATATCGGTCCTTTTCCAGCAAGCAGTCTTTATTCCCAGACTTCGTGCCTTTCTTTTTTTTGTCAGAAGTCTGCCAGACGCTCTGGCGACCTCTCTGACCAGATTTCCCATCTTGGGACTGTCAGGTTCATAATCTGCTGAAATGCCGTGATTTTTCAGAGTTTCCGTCGTGGTTGGTCCTATTGAACCGATCAGAGCGCTGGACAGCCCTTCGTACAGGTCGTTCTCTGATCCAAGTTCAGAAGCTACCTTGAAGAGATTTACAACCTGATGCGAACTTGTAAAAAGAACAACGTCCTCTTTTTCGTTGTATATTGACCTTACTGCGTCTTTAAGAGGCTGCAGGTCATCCGGCAGTCCCCACTTATATACGGTTATGGTTTTTACCTCCGCCCCTCTGTCCTTAAGGTTTTTCAGAAATTCCCTGTTCTTAGCTCCGTACTCCTGAACGTAAACGGTTTTATTTTTAATTTTAAGCTCAAGGTCAATGGTTGTTAGAATGTCTTTCCACGTGTTTGGCGAAGGAATTGTTATATCGGGCTTTATGCCGATATCCTTCAGCGCCGAAGCTGGTTTTGGTCCCCTTGTGACTATAGTGACGTTTTTAAGAGCCTCTGTGTACTTTTCAATACTGTTCTGCTCTGCCATAAGGCTGGACAGCATCCGCGTTCCTACTCCGGTGAACAGAACAAGAACATCGGCCCTGCCTCCGTAAAGATCCTCGGCAAAACCGGATATATCCTTTGACCGGACCGGCACTTCCTTCATTGAGCGACATACTCTGGGAACACCACTGTGATAGGTGATAAGTTTCTCCATTTCTTTTGAAAGACGACTTTCAAATGAAGTGACTTTCAGTCCGTTAAAGTTTTCCGTCATGCAGGTGGCCAGCGTGAATTGATATGTAGAAAGCTATGCTCAATTTTATCCGTTATAATTGATTTTTCTAATTATTATTGCCATACTTGTACAGATTATCTTCTTTGCGTGGGGGTTATTTCAGTGTCATTTTCCGTCTATTATAAAAACGATGAACTGTATATGGAGAACGTTCCTGTCAGAGAAGTTGCAGAAAGCGTGGGAACTCCCTGCTTTTTATATAGTCACGGATCAATAACTGACAGCTTTAAGGACTACGCAGATGCCTTCTGCGATCTAAGTCACCTTATCTGCTTTTCGGTCAAAGCCAATTCCAACATTGCAGTTCTTAAACTGTTTGCCGATATGAACGCCGGATTTGATATAGTGTCGGCCGGGGAGCTGAACCGCGTTATAAGAGCGGGCGGTGATATGTCCAAGGTCGTTTTTTCAGGGGTCGGCAAGACAGAATCGGAGATAGCAGCCGCTATAGACGCCGGAATACTTTTTTTTAACGTTGAGTCCACCGAGGAGCTACGCTGCATTAACGAGGTTGGTATAAAAATGGGAAGGAGAGCTCCGATCGCTCTTAGGGTTAATCCTGATATAAACCCGGATACGCACCATTATATCTCCACGGGCTTTAAAGAGAGCAAGTTTGGAATTGAACTGGACAGGTCCATTCAGATATATAAGGACGCTTCAAAGATGGAAGGGATAGATATAATCGGGATAGATGCACATATCGGATCTCAGATATTTGATCTGTCCTCGTTCTCTGATTCCGTTGAAAGGCTGATCTCACTTGCAGATATCCTGAAAGATGAGAACATTGAAATTGAGTATATAGATATAGGGGGCGGGCTTGCTATAAATTACAGAAAGGACGAGGAACCTCCTTCTGCCGCTCAGTACGCCGAGGTCATCAAAAAAGCCGTGTCCGGCAGTCCTTATAAGATAGTGATCGAACCGGGACGCTCGCTGATCGGTAATTCGGGCATAATGGTGACGGAGGTTCTGTATAAAAAAGAAGGAACTTCCAAAAGTTTCGTTATCGTTGACGCCGCTATGAACGATCTGATAAGACCCGCGTTTTACAACGCTCACCATGAGATCATTCCGGTCAAAAGGTCCCGCTCCAAGGCTCACAAGGTTGA
>CAZUNK010000004.1:0-12188 GCA_964622285.1 uncultured Spirochaetia bacterium | reverse complement strand
CTCGTAATATTCTTCGTCATCATCAACTGTTTCTAATTCAAAAATTTTCCCTTTCCCATCTATTTTTGAATTGATGATCTTATAGTTCATACCCTTGTAACTTCTCTTCTTTCTTTTCATAAACTCCAGAATTTCCTCTTTTGTCTTTTCATGAGGATAAATATAAACATGATCATAAGTGTAAGGTCTCCAGAAAACTATAGCTTTTTGACCTTCAAAAAAGTAAGCAGTCCCTTTTGGGAACTGTATATCTATGCCCCGCCATCTAACAGGACTTTTATATTTATTACTTTGATAATAGTCTGAAATAATTGATGAGCCAAGTAAGAGGGATATAGCAAAACACAGAATAAAAAGTATAAGATTAAAAACACTACGTTTGGAAAGTTTTCTATGTATATATCTTAAAGCTGATCTATACATCTTATGCTCTATTTAAAACAAGAAAGATTGGATTGCAAAATACTTAAATCAAACTCCATTATTTACCTATTCAGTCTATTCCCAACATCTTCTATGATATTCTTAAAATATATTTTGTCTTTATACAGTCCATAATAAGCAAAGCAAAAATTAAGATAACACTTCCGGTAAATCCTCATATCATACACAAGGTTGTAAGGTTTTGATGCTGTTATCTCAAAAAACTCATCATTTATATTTGAAACCACGCTAATAACATCAGTTCTGTTTAACAAATATACTTTCAATTTCCTAAACCACTCTATCATTTTTTCTTTTCTCCCCTCAGGAAAATAATCAATATGAAGAACTGCATGAGTAAAAGGCAATCCAGCATAACCAGAAAACAAGTTCTCTTCAGCCGGTGCTCCGTCACCGTAATCAGTATAAAAACTTCCATAACTCACAGGAGAACTTGGAAAAAATCTCTCCAATTTTACAGAACTCGTAAAAACACCATCAATAAACCTTTCATCAAAACTATACTTGGTGCCCTTTGGTAAACTAATATCTATGCCCTGCCATTGAATCGGACTCTTGTATACCATGCTGTAGTAATAATCAACAAGATTTAATCCATATATGGGCACAAGATTAATTAGAACAATAAAAATCCCGAATACAACAGCATAACCGCTGGGAAGTTTCTGCAATTCTTTATAAAAGTATTTTAAAAATCTCGTTATCAGATTCAAATTTCTAAGAGGCAATTAGAAGTTAAGAACTTTTAATTCTATCGTAAACATACCTACCTAATGTATAACCTATAAGTATTTGTATTGCCCCAAGAATGAAATCATTAACAGTAACCACAAAAAAACCTTGAACATCATAATCTATTAGTTTGAGTACTTCCTGATTACCAATTGATATATCCAATTCGGACATATATTTAACTCCATAGTAATGCCAAGTCATATAAAGCAAATAGATTATAGTCAACCCAATATACAGAAATTTGCCTCTAAATTTCAATGTTCTTAATATCAGGTAACCACACACCCCCCATGTTATAATATCAAGAATGAAATCTGTTATGAGCAATAATAAAGTTTTGGCAATCATCTATATTCTTTTCGTTTTTTCAATCTTAAAACGTGAAAACTTATGAAATCGGTCATTTGGACAAGAATAATAGTATTTTTCTATAAAGATCAGCCAGCAAAAAATAAGTCCAAAAGGGAATATACTAAGAAAAATGTTCCCTGTTAAGAATAGGAATAGCACAAGAAACAATACGACCAAGTGGTTTTTAGTCGTATTGATATGCTCTACTTTTAATTCTCCGCCGCATATTTTACATATAAATTTCTCATTACTGACCATATATATAACCTCTTTTCATTCTATCCCACCTTCCACCCAATCTTTTTGTTATGCCAGTTGGATGCTGCCTGTTCAGAATCTTGCGGAAAAAGAAGTAAGTTATTTCCTTCACGCTTTATGAGATTTTCCTCCTCCAATTCTTTTTGTGATTTCAGAGCGCCGTCTTTAAGAATATGCCTTACCTGAATTCCTGTATCTTCCATGTAGCCGGATATCATTGAAAACCTATGGCAATCAAGTGGATTGGCCTCTGAACACATAAGAGCTATCTTAAAGCCCTTTGAAATCCCGTCCTTTATGCGCTTTACACCTCGTTTGAACTGAGGTGACCCTTGAACTTTTTTGAAATCTACTTTTCCATCTTCGTTTAAAACGTCAGGACCTGTTTGTCTTGCTCCAAATTCCGTTCCAAGATATATATACTCAATGCCGCGTTGTTTTAGAAAACTGGCAAGATCATGCTCATTAAATTGTGGGTTGTATCTGCTTGCAGGAATACTTCTGACATCGGCTACGCAGCTGATACCATGCGTTTTTAAAAGTTTAAGAAAGTCTTCTATCGGATGATTTGAATGTCCAACAGTATAAACCACCCCTTTGTTACCCATAGCTCCCAGTTTAAACTAATCCGCCAGTTTCATCAACTGTTTTTCAGCGTGATAGGAACTTCTAACGAGAGGTCCTGATTCTATATGAGGAATACCAATTATTTTTTCCCCGTATTGCTTGAGCGATTCAAATTCAGTGGGGTGATAGTATCTTGACACGGGTATGTGGTCAATCGTGGGCTGCAGGTACTGTCCGATGGTTACAATATCGCAGTTTATTGCTTTCAGATCCCTTAGGGTTTCAATCACCTCGTCGTAAAACTCTCCAAGACCTACCATAATGCCCGTTTTAGTGAGCAGACCTTTGTCTCTGGAGCGTTCAAGGAGCTTTAGAGATCTGTTATAGACCGCCTGCGGACGAACGTATCTTATTTTGCCCGACTGTGATCTCTGCGGGTGGTTGTACAATCTGGGAACAGTCTCCAGGTTGTGATTCAATATATCTGGATTGGCACTGATAACTTCATCAATTGCCGCGCTTTCACCCTTGAAATCCGGGATTAAAACCTCAATTTTGACCTCCGGGCTTGTATATCTTATCTGCCTGATTGTTTCGGCAAAAATGAGCGCACTTTCATAGTTTTTGTCGTCCCGGTTTACTGAGGTCACTACTATGTGCTTAACGGATGCGTTGTTCAGAGCAAGCTTTTTCACGGCACTGGCCACTCTTTGAGGCTCGTCCCAGTCAAGCTTGCCTCCCTTACCGGTCTTTACGTGGCAGAAACCACAGCTTCTCGTACACGTGTCGCCGAGTATCATAAAAGTAAGTGTGCCCGCTCCCCAGCACTCACCTATATTGGGGCACCTGGCTTCCTCACAGACGGTATTCAGATCAAGGCTTTTTACAAGCCCTTTGAGATGACTATAATTTTCCCCACCGGGCAGCTTTGCTTTGATCCAGTTAGGTTTGGGGAGAGTTTGCATATACTTTTCTTCAACTTCCCGGTGCAACAAATGGAATGTTTGATGGTTTTTCAGACTGATTGACACCTGAACCCGAAGGAGCTGATGGCGCCGCAGTTTTCATAATGGAGATCTCCTTTTCAAGTTCCTTGATCCTGCGGCGACTGTTTTTAATTTCAGATCTTTTACCCAGGGAGGTAAAAATGCCCATAAAAATAGAAAGGATCACTCCAAATCCAAAAGCGATCGCCAGCAGAGCATAGTTTTTAACGAAATAAGCAGGCAGCTGATAAACCCACAGATCAAACTGAACCCTGTGTTCATGAATGAACATCTCTTCGTTTTGAAAAACGGCAAGGAAAACAACGAAAATAATCAATGCTATGAAAATAAGTTTTATATAACTCATTGATCCACCTCTCTTTTATGAACAGAGATAGCTGTTTCTGTATCAATAATATTTGTATCAGTGAACAATATCAACAATGTAAAATAATCCAAAACTGCTTGATGAGGTAATGCCGTTTATCCTGGACGTTAAGTTCAGCTTGGAAAACAACAGTTCCTCCACTGGGGATTTTTTCTCAGGATAGTTGATTATCTGCGGCTCATCCACAATTCCAGCTTTGTCGGAGGCAAACTTAATGGCGCTGCTTAAATTGCCAAGCTTATCAATAAGCTTCAGTCTCAGTGCCTGCTCACCTGAAAATATCTTTCCATCAGAAATTTTATTAATCCCGTTCTTATCTATTTTTCTGCTGACCTGAACCGTGCTTTTAAACTGGTCGTGCACGTTCATTATCAGGGATTGTATATACTCTATTTCCTCTTCTTTCATGGTCCTAAGGGGAGAGCCCACATCCTTAAAATCTCCGCTCTTTATGACCTCAACGTCTATCTTTGCCCATTCAAGCAGGTCCTTATAGCTTAAAAACTGCGCAACGACGCCTATGCTGCCCGTTATAGTTCCCGGATTTGCAAAAATAGTGTCTGCGGCACAGGCAATATAGTAACCTCCGGACGCCGCCACCGCCCCCATGCTTGCCACAACAGGCAGGTCATTTCTCATGCTTTCAAGTTCGCTGTAGATCTCCTGCGAAGGTCCGACCGCTCCCCCGGGAGAGTTTATTCTCACAACAAGCGCTTTTATCGCTTTGTTCTTTCTGATCTGATCCAGACTTTCCAGGTACTCAGCAGAATCCAGGATGGGACCCTGTATGTTAAGGACCGCGACTTTTTCCACTCCGCCTATACCAAAATCACTGGAGCCTTTTCTTACGCCAAATGAGTATGCAATAAAAACAACGAACAGAACCAGCAGCGTCAGTAAAACGTTTCGCAAAATATTCCTCTTGTAATCAATTATTGTCCAGAGATTTTAACTTTTCACCCAGAATATCGCCGAGCCTTGACTGTGATTCCTCATGAGAGGCGATAAACTGCGACATGCTTTCCCTTTCCTGCTTCTTTTCCAGTTCCTTAACGCTGAGGTTTATCTGGCGTTTGCTTTTTTCAAAACCGGTTACCAGACCCGTGACTTCATCCCCGACGCTGTATTTTTTACCGGCACTTTCTATCGTTTCAAGGTCTGAGTTTCTGTAAAATCCCTCTATCTCGTTTTCCAGCTCAACGACCAGTCCCTGTGGCCTTATCTCTTTTACCTTACCGGTCAGGGTAGTTTCATTCTTTTTATATTTACCCCTCGCCACTTCCCACAGATCAACGCTCAGTTGTTTTATGCCAAGGGCTATCTTCTGATTTCTAACATCCACATGAAGCAGAGAAACATCTATCTGCTGTCCTACCTGGTCGGTTCCATAAACGTCCAGCGGGTTAACCCTGCCTTCCCATGTAATATTTTCAGGTCTTACCAGTCCAACCAAGTTTTCTTCTAATTCCACAAAAACGCCATGTTCGTTTATGTTTTTTATCGTGCCGGTAAGAACGCTGCCCGTTTTCTGATTACCTCTGAAAATTTCCCACGGGCTTTTTTCAACCCTCTTCAAACTCAGCGATAATCTCTTTTCTTCTCTGTTGATCTCCAGTACAACGACTTCCACGGTGGCTCCCACCTTAACCACTTCCTTGGGATGACGAAAGCTCTTTACCCAGGAAAGTTCATTCACGTGTATCAATCCTTCTATGCCAGGTTCAAGTTCCACGAAAACTCCAAAATCCTTAACGGAAACCACCCTGCCTTTCTCTTTTGTATCCTTTTGATATCTCTCCTCAATGGTTTGCCAGGGATCCTCAGACGCCTGTTTCAGGCTGAGGGTGACGCGCTGTCCCTCGTCCTCTATCTTCATTACCTTGAGTTGAAGTTCCTGCTTCTCAGAAATAATTTCAGACGGGTGTTTTATCCTGCCCCAGGACACTTCGCTGATGGGAATAAATCCCGTTACTCCGCCCAGTTCAACAAATGCCCCCTTATCAATTATATTTATTATCTCTCCGGAAACTATCTGACCTTCCGCTAAACTGGCCAGGGTCTCCTGTCTTTTGAGCTCTCTTTCCTCTTCAAGCAGAACCCTCCTTGAGATCACCATGCCGTTGTCATCGTTCTGTATTATCCTGACCTGGAGCGGCTTTCCTATAATATCCTCTGAATCCGGATGTAGGTTGACCTGGGAATTTGGTAAAAATGCTCTTATCTGTGATCTTTCAGTAATGTTGCAGAGATAACCACCTTTTACTTTGCTCGCCGGCGTGGCGGTTATGGCAGTTTTTTCTTTAAATGAATCGTTCAGAAACTTTCTTTCCCTGAAAAGGTCAGCCTTGCTTTTTGATATGCGGGGGGCTTCAGAGTTTGATCTTTCAATAAAAACCTCTACTTCAGTTCCAATCTCGATTTTCTCATCCTCTCCCGTCCCAAATTCATTTATTGGAACGATCCCTTCTGACTTCAGTCCAAGGTCTATGAAAACAACGTCCTTATCAATCCTGAGTATCTTTCCTTTGACAATGCTGCCTCTTATCTCGTCTTTCTGAAATTTGAGACTTTCCTCAAGCATGTCACTGAAACTTTTTTCGTTATGTTCCCCGCTACTGTTTTCCTGCATAATAAACGCCTTTACTGCTCATTTTATATCTTCATAAAATATATTTTATGATCCTGCTTCCTCCAAAATTTCCATTACTCTGTTAAAAACCTCATTTACGGTAAGGTTCGTTGTATCTATTATTACAGCATTATCGGATGGACGCAAGGGGGACTCTTTTCTCTCCCTGTCCACTTTGTCTCTGTTTTGTATCCCCTCAAGAACTTTATTATAGGATATTTCCTTATCAGCTCCTCTTCCAGCCAGTTCCTCAAACCGTCTTTTAGCCCTTTCTTCCGGCGCGGCGTCCAGAAAAAATTTATATTTAGCTGCAGAAAAAACTAGGATTCCCATATCCCTGCCCTCGGCAACCAGGTTCCCCTTTGACCCTATTTCTCTCTGAAACCCAAGCAGATACTCCCGCACGTTTTTTAATTTAGCAATATGTGAGGAAAATACCGTTATATCAGGATCTCTTATCCTGTCCGTAACGTCCGTGTTGTTCAGTATGTACCTTACGCCGTTTTTTTCATTCTTTCTGATCTTAATCTCAAGGCCTTTTAAAAAACCTTTCAACGCATCATTATCCTCTGCGCCTATGCTGCTTTCTTTCATTGCCAGAGCCACGGTCCTGAACGTTGCTCCGCTGTCCAGATAGAAATATCCGAACTTGTCCGCAACTAATTTAGCCACTGTGCTTTTGCCGCAGCCGGCTGGTCCATCAATGGTAATAATCACTTTGTTCACACTAAAGCCCCTGTGATCTCAGATCCTTAAATGTATTAAAAAAACCCGGATAGGAAATATTTACGCAGTCCACACCGTTGATTGTGGTTTCTTCCTCCGCTCTTGTGGCAGCAATGCAAAGGGACATTGCAACTCTGTGATCTCCCCAGCTTTCACACTCACCACCTCTAAGACTTTCCACTCCTTCAATTATCATTCCATCTTCAATTTCAGAAACCTTTGCTCCCAGCTTCTGAAGTTCGGACGTCATGGCTTTGATCCTGTCCGCTTCCTTAACCCTCAGCTCCTTTGCTTCAGAGATCGTTGTCCTGCCTTCCGCAAAGCACGCGGCAACTGCTATGATCGGCAGCTCGTCTATTGTTTTTGGTATCAGGTCACCTTTTATTTCAATCCCTCTCAGCTCGCTGCTTTTGATAAAAATGTCCCCTACGGGCTCGCCGCACTCCTCTCTCTGGTTCAGCACCCTTATATCTCCTCCCATTTTAACCAGTACCTCTATAACTCCCGTTCTTGCAGAGTTAAGCCCCACATTCTGTATAAGCAGCTCGGACCCGCTGTTTATTAACGCACCTGTCATAAAAAACGCCGCAGAGGATATGTCCGAAGGTATCAGAAGGTCAGCAGCTTCAAGTTTATCATTTTCCATAACGGTTATTTTGTTACCATCCGTCTCAAGGTTCACGCCGAAATATCTCAGTATTCTTTCCGTGTGGTCCCTGGTCTTCTCAGGCTCAGTTATCTCTGTAACGCCTCTGGCAAAAAGCCCGGCAAGGATCAGAGCGGATTTAACCTGCGCGCTTGCAACTGGCAGGTCGTATGATATTCCATGCAGCTTCTGTCCTTTAATGCTCAGAGGCAGACTGTCAGTGCCTTTATCACCCTTAATATCAGCGCCCATCAAACCCAGTGGTCTTACAACCCTTCCCATCGGACGTTTTTTCAGATACTTATCTCCCGTAATACTGGAGCTGAAAGGCTGCCCGCTCAGCAAACCCAGCAACAGCCGCGCGGTGGTGCCGGAGTTTCCCGCGTCTATTACTTTGGAGGGCTCTTTCAATCCCTTTAAACCTCTACCCGTTATTACTATATCCAGATCACCGGTCCCCTCGGCGCAATACTGCACCTGTGACCCAAGTTCCTTAACGGCTTTCAGAGTTGAAAAGGTGTCCTCACTGTTCAAAAACCTTTTTACCCTGGATTTTCCCGTGGCAATAGAGCCCACTATGGCCGCTCTGTGAGAAATGGATTTGTCTCCCGGAGGGGTAAGCTCACCAAGAAAAGGGCCTTTTCTGCCTTGTATAACTGTTCTGGACACGGAGATACTTATGCTACCCGCGATGGTAAAGGTAACAATTCCTACTGAAGTCTAAGTGATTATTATGTTGCTTTTATCATCCTTTGTCTTACCATCGGGTTTGTTCTGCTTGGACTTTGCCTCAATCAGTGCAAACAGTCTGTTTTTGAAATCTTCTTCAAAGGCACACACTGAGGGAATTATAAATCCAAGAAGAGCTATCTGAAGAAAAAACTCCGTATTTGCGATGAGAAACTCTTCTTTGTACTGCCCGCCATAAGCCTTGGAGAGATTTTCGTATATCTGTCGCCCTATCTCCGGAGCTATTTCTGCCACGCTTCTTAGATGGCCGGCTGATTGGTTTGCAGAAACTCCCATGTTGAACGCCATTGTGACGGAAGTCATTAAATCCATTTCCGGCGCGGAAGGCTGTGCCTTTTTCTCATCTTTTTTGCTATTGTTTTTTTTAGCCATGATTACCTCCAGGTTTGAAGTGTTTTACATTGTTGCAATAAAGTCTTACCTGTATAGATTATAGTTACAGTATCAGAATAAGTAAAACATCTCTTAACCTGCTCAGGGTAAGATAAAGTTCAATGAAGGCCAAACAACTGATTGAAAGACTGGGCTTAAAGCCGCTTGAAATAGAAGGTGGCTATTATTTTGGGGAATTATATAGGAAAGTTGACAAAGTAGCAAAAAACTTTGACACAAGAGTTGACAAAAGCTGATTTATGATTATATTTACTATATGAGTAAAAGACACGCACAGACAATTAGTTTATTTGAGTTGATGGAGAAGTATCCCACAAGAGAAGATGTTATTAAGTATTTTGAACGTTTACGCTGGGGAGATAAACCGCACTGCACAAAGTGTGGAAGTATTGAGAAATTAACACCTCAGAAGAAAAAGCCAGGCAGGTATTGGTGTGGAAGTTGCCGTAGTTACTTTAACGCTTTAACTGGAACTCCTTTTGAGTATGGTAAGGTGGATTTAAGGAAATGGATATTTGCTGCTTACCTGCTTATGACTGCCAGAAAAGGAATAAGTAGCTTACAGTTAAGCAAAGAGCTTGATGTAACACAGACTACGGCTTGGTATATGTTACATCGGTTACGCCTTGCCTGTGGAGATGATATGGAAGTGTTAAAAGGAGTTGTAGAGATAGACGAGACGTTTATAGGTGGATTGGAGAAAAACAAACACGAAAGCAAGAAACTCCACTCAGGAAGAGGAGCGGTAGGAAAAGCCTGTGTTCTGGGAATGAGAGAACGGGGTGGCAGAACTAAAGCAAAAGTAATTACAAACAGAGATAAGGACACACTTGAAAAAGAGATCAGAGAGAACGTTGTTAAAGGTTCTGTTGTATACACAGATGAGCATAGAGGTTATAAAGGTTTAGTTGATAGTGAATTTGAACACGGAACTGTAAATCACTCTGCTAAAGAGTTTGTAAATATGATGGCTTCCACAAATAGCGTGGAAAGTGTCTGGTCAGTTATCAAGCGTGGGTATAATGGGGTTTATCACAACTGGAGCGAAAAGCATCTCACTAAATACATAGACGAGTTTGTATTTCGTTTAAATGATGGTAATGTAAAAAACGATATGGAATATCGTTTGGATTCTCTCTTTACCAATATGGTGGGAAAAACCATTACCTTTGAGGAACTGGTAGGGTAGGTAAATGAGTAAGAATACTTCCTATACCATTTTGCCCCCCCCCTAAAAAATCAGGTAGAAAACGTCAACTTTGTTATTCAGATAACCTTCCCATATTAAGAGGTATGGATTCTTGTTTTGTAGACCTGATTTACCTTGATCCACCGTTCAATTCTAATAGAACTTATAATGTTATTTACGACAATCCTGATGATTCTGACGATGAAGATAGAATACAGGTTAAAGCATTTGAAGATACTTGGCGTTGGACGACTCAATGTGATGAGTATTTAGAGGATATAAATGATTATTTTAGAAGCAGAAATAAAAGCGAAGATAACATTATAAATGCTTTAATTAATAGTCTTGGAAAAGTTCAGTTATGTGCCTATTTAGTTAATATGACAGTCCGACTTATAGAACTTCATAGGGTATTAAAATCTACTGGAAGTCTTTATTTACACTGCGATCCTACGGCTTCGCATTACTTAAAAATTGTTCTTGATGAGATATTTGGTAATGAGAATTTTATGAATGAGATAATTTGGGGATACAAAACCGGTGGAGTTCCAAAAAATTCAGGTAGTTTTGCCAGAAAACACGATGTTCTACTTTATTATAGCAAAAACTACAAAGAAGTTAGTTTTAATCAATTAAAAGAGGTGAGCTACAGCCGAACAGTGCCAGAGCCGCATACTAACAGTGGCAAGGAATTAGGGGTCAAACGAGATGAATTTGGGAAGTATAGATTGGTTACTATGAGAGACTGGTGGGTTGAATATGGACTCAATGCTAAAGTTGATATAACCCCATTATATAGAAATAATAGGGAACGACTTGGTTACGATACACAAAAACCCGTTGATTTGCTTGAACGTATAATAAAGGCATCTTCTAATGAAGGAGACCTTGTGTTAGATCCATTTTGTGGATGTGGAACTACTGTAGAAGCAGCGGAAAAGTTAAAGAGAAATTGGATAGGGATTGATATAACATATTCAGCTATAGCGGCAATTAAAGAACGGTTTAGAAGACGGAAAATAAATGTATGGGGAGACATACAAATATGTAATATCCCTAAGACTGTTCAGGAAGTAAAAAGTCGTTTTCTTACTAAAGCAACGTCTCCATTTCTTCGTAAAGAAATTGAAAAAATTTGTGTAGGTATGGTAGGTGGATTACCTAATCCAACAATGGGAGCAGATGGAGGAATAGATGGAAGAATATGGCTCGCTACAGGCGAAGTAGCAATAATATCTGTAAAGACTGGAAAAGTAAGTGTAACGGACGTAAGAGAGTTAAACGGATTATTGGATGGTAATAAACAAGTCGCTGGAGTGTTTATTACATTGCAAGACCCTACGACTGCTATGAAGGATTTTGCAGATAAAGCTGGACTTCACGATCCTTCAAAAAAGCAAGGCAAAACTCAACAAAGTATAATACCTGGGACAATTAAACCATTTCCCAAAATGCAGATATTTACTCTTGAGGAGTTATTTCAAGAAGGAAACAGACCCGACTTGCCATATATGTAAGTAGGATTTAGAAAAGGTATAGAAACACAAGCATTATTCGTGTTACAATAAGAACATAATGAGTAAAAAAGAAGAGTGGGACAAAGTAGATAAATCAGTTAGGTCATTTCTAAATACAGGTGCTGTTCCACATAAAAGATCTAAAAAACCAACCAAAGAAGAGCTTAATAAGAAGTTCAAATTAATAACGGATTCTAAAGGAAAACCCGTTATTAAAGAAGTTAATGATTAAAGGGAGTTAGGAAGTTTTGTCAACTTTCCTATATAATTCCCTTATTTTGAAACGTTCAGAAGTGAAGAAAAAACAAAGGACTCCTCCCTCCCGGACAGGTATAACAACGACAGGTGCTTATCAACGGCAATTTACTATCTTTTAACTTCCGAGACCAGATCACATATTCACAGGATCCTTTCTGACGAGGTATTCCATTTTTATCTTGGGGATCCAGTGCAGATGATACACCTTAATCCCAACGGCAGTTCCCATATATTCTTTCTTGGAAACGATATAGCGTCCGGGCAGAGACCCCAGGTCGTAGTTCCATCAGGAGTATGGCAGGGCAGCAGACTTGTGGAGGGAGGGGAGTTTGCTTTAATGGGAACAACGGT
>CAZUNK010000003.1:0-3440 GCA_964622285.1 uncultured Spirochaetia bacterium | reverse complement strand
CAGTATCAGTTTCAGAGCCCTCATCAATCTCATCTTCACCTTTGACTTTAACCTCAGGTTCTGATGATTCAACCTCAACCGCAGGTTCAGCCTCCCCTTCTTCAGATTCTGCTGCATCCCCTGGCACCTGATCCTTAACTTGTGCTTCCTGGTCTTCGGCAGAAACCTCCTGCACCTTTTCATCTGCTACTTCAGCAGTCTTGGGATCTGATTTCTTTTCAGGCTCGGTAGTTTGTACATCTTTTACTTCGGCATCGTCTTTGGATTCTGTATCGTCTTTTACTTCAGCATCATCCTTTACTTCGGCACCGCCTTTTGATTCAGCATCGTCTTTTACTTCGGCATCGCCTTTTACTTCAATATCATCTTTTACTTCGGCATCACCTTTGGCCAGACCAAGCTCTTTTGCAGACTCTTTTTTACTGCTCTTTTCTGAAACGGACTCTTTTTTCTTTGTCCTGCTTTTGGCTTTTGCTGAAGCGGCTTTCTTTTTAGGCTTGGATTTGGGTTTATATTCATCCTGAACCAGTTCAATCAAGGATAACGCAGCACCGTCTCCTTTTCTGAATCCAAGTTTTATTATTCTGGTGTAACCGCCCGGGCGTTCTTTGTGATGCTCGGCGACCTCAGAAAACAGCTTTTTCAGAACGTCTTTGTCTTTTAAGTATGAAGCGGCCTGTCTTCTGTGCTGCAGAGTTCCCTTTTTAGCCATAGTGACCAGCTTTTCAGCAACCCTTCTTACTTCTTTTGCACGGCTGTCAGTGGTTCTTATGCTTCCATACTTAAAGAGAACCGTGGCTAAATTCCTCAGCATAGCTCTTCTGTGTTTTGTTACAACTCCTAATTTTCTGCCGGCTCTTTTATGCCTCATCTTATTCTCCAGACGGTCATCACGGTACTTTTATCAGCTTTCCTCTTTCATGCTATCCCTGGACGCCTTTTCCTGTTCAAACAGTTCAATGTTCACTTCTGAATTGAGCCCCAGGGACATGTCCTTGAGCTTGTTTTTAATTTCATCAAGAGATCTCTTTCCAAAATTTTCCAGGTTCAGCAGTTCTTCTTCCGTTTTCTGAATCAGTTCACCTAAATAAACGATATTTCCCTTTCCCAGACAGTTAAGAGACCTTGCAGACAGGTCCATATCTTCAATTTTCGTAAAAAGAACCTCTTCATTGCCTTTAATTCCCTTTTCATCTTTCTCTATTTCTTCCTCTTCAAAGACCGTTTCATCAAAATTAATAAATATGTTCAGCTGCTGTTTTATGATCTTTGCAGCGTACGCAAGAGCATCCTCAGGCAGTATTGTGCCATTTGTCCATATTTCAAGAGTTAACTTCTCATAATCCGTTCTTCTCTCCACCCTTGCGTTGGTAATTGTGTAATTGACCTTCCTCACGGGTGAAAAAAGACCATCAATATGTATTGTTCCTATGTTTTTCTGAACTTTGGTCCTTCTTTCAACGGGTTCGTAACCTCTGCCCATCTCAACTGTAAGTTCCATTTCAAGAAAGCCCTTCTCCGATACCGTTGCTATATGCTGATCACCGTTGATTATGGACACCATGTGGTTTTCTTCTATATCTGAAGCCGTAACGTTGCCGGGGCCTTCAAACTTCAGCCTCAGCATCTGCGGCTGATAGGTATGCATCTCCAGGTTAAGGTTCTTAAGATTAAGAACGATCTCGGTTACGTCCTCTTTAACTCCCGGGACGGTTGAGAACTCGTGCAGCACACCGTCGATCTTTACACCTGTGATCGCAGGACCCTGTATTGAAGAAAGCAAAACCCTTCTCAGCGAATTACCAAGAGTGACGCCGTAACCCCTTTCAAGCGGTTCACAGATGAACTTACCGTACGTTTCAGTGGATACCCTCTCATCCTTTTCAATTCGTCTGGGATGGATCAGATCTTTCCAGTTTTTCTGAAACTGCTTTAAAGCTACTTCTTTTGAACTTTTTTCTGCCAGATTCTCCATAATTTATGATCCTTTTTCCTGATTTTTTATCTTTTTTATCTTGAATAAAACTCCACGATCAACTGCTCGTCTATCGGGAACGTCACATCCTCTCTTTCCGGCAGCTTTTTCACAACGCCTCTGTAATTATCTTTGTCGTGTTCCAGCCACTGCGGGACGGGTTTTCTTGTAAGAAGTTCCAGAGACTGGTTGACCCTGGACAGCCGCTTGCTTTTATCCCTTACTGAAACCACATCTCCTTCACTAACCTGAAAGGAGGGGATGTTCACCACTTTATCATTGACAAGCACGTGCTTATGTCCAACCAGCTGACGTGCATCGCTCCTTGTACTAGCAAAGCTCAGATGATACACAACGTTATCAAGCCTTCGCTCAAGCATGGATATCAGAATTGAGCCCGTTACGCCGTCCAGTTTGGCAGCTTTTTTAAAATACCTTCTGAACTGTTTTTCCCTCAGTCCGTACATTCTCTTTACCTTCTGTTTTTCTCTGAGTCGCACGCTGTATTCAGAGAATTTAGCTCGCCTCTGGCCGTGTTCTCCAGGCGGATGCCGGGACTCTATTGAATAGTTTGCATTATAGCTGCGCTCACCTTTGAGAAAAAGGTTTATCCCTTCTCTTCTTGAAAGCCTGTCAGTGGGTCCTGTGTACCTTCCCATATAAAATTATGTAACCTCCTGCTAATAACTCTTAAATGACTTAAGTAATACTGAACTTGCTGATCCTTTCTTTACTGTCTACACCCTTCTCCTTCCCGGGGGCCTGCATCCGTTGTGGGGAAGAGGAGTAACGTCCCTTATGAACGAAACCCTCAGTCCTGACGCCTGAAGGGATCTTATGGCAGGTTCTCTGCCGGGTCCCGGTCCTTTTACAAATACCTGAACTGATTTCATGCCCACAGAGGCCGCTTTTTTTGCAGCGTCCTCCGCCGCTACCTGAGCTGCAAACGGAGTGCCTTTTCTCGTTCCTTTAAAACCTCTTGCTCCTCCACTTGACCAGGAAAGCACATTGCCTTCCGGATCGCTTATGGTAACGATGGTGTTATTGAAGGTAGCACTTATATTGACTATTCCTTCTTCAACGAATTTTTTGACCTTTCTTTTTGTTGCTCTTTTTTTAGCCATTACAAAGCTCCAAACTCATAGTTACTTGCCCGCCTTCTTCTTTTTAGCAATTGCAGAACCTTTGGGGCCCTTTCTGGTTCTTGCATTTGATTTTGTTTTCTGTCCTCTGGTAGGCAGCCCCTGCCTGTGCCTCACTCCTCTGTAGCAACCTATCTCGATCAACCTTCTGATGTTGTTCTGAACATCTTTTCTTAAATCACCTTCAACGGTGTAGTTATTTTCAATTATTTCACGCAGTTTGGCAACTTCGTTACCATCCAGGTCCTTTGACGCTTTGTTCAGATCGATCTCCGCGAGTTTCAGAATATCCTTTGAGGTCTTTCTGCCGATACCGTATATAT
>CAZUNK010000002.1:0-3662 GCA_964622285.1 uncultured Spirochaetia bacterium | reverse complement strand
GTCTGCGTGTTTACAAAACCTAAAAGAGCATTTATAAATGACATAGCTTATTTGCCGCCTTGAGTTTCCTTAGCAGTAGTATCTTTATTATCAGTGGTAAAATCAAACTTTGAAGTGATATTGAACTTCCTGAAAGAACGATTAATGTCCTGTATGTTCTCTAAATTGATCAATTTGATCTTAACGTCCTTAAAATATCCCGAGTCTTCAAGTTTTCTCACAAAATCGGCCACTTCACGCTCATCTCTTGAAACGCCCAGCAGCTCCACCCTCTTTCCTCTATAATTAAAATTTCTGAGCCATAACCTTGAAGGAATGACTGAAGGGAGAAAACGCATCAGGTAAAGCGAACCTTCTCTGTCTTTCTCCAGATTGTTCAGCGCCTGTATCTTGCTTTTAACTTCAGCGTTGCGTCTTTCAAACTCCTTTAGCTGCTCCTCCACCACTTTCAACTTTTTGATCTCTCTGTTTACCGTCTCGGCTCTGTCTCTCACCTTGTCCACTTTACTTGAATAAACGTAGTTCAGAGCAACGCAGATGGCAACACTGAAAAGAATTACAAATAAGCCTAAAAAGAGCTGGCCCATACCTTCCGTATTCACCTGTACCCCCGGGCTGACTTGTGAAGTCTGTACCGTCTGAACTTTATTTTTTGGTTCTGTTAAAAGTAAATTAATTCTAATCATTATCCTATAACCAAACGCTTAGCTGCATCCGCTCCAATTTCTGATCAACTATTCTCCCACAGACCTGGCAGCAAGTCCCACTGCAACGCTCATTCTTGGAGAAATATCGTCAATGTACTTGCGGTCAAACTGATTTTCGTCTATTAAAACAGTTTCAAATGGATTTGCAAAATCAACGTCAACATCAACAAGCCTCTGTACCGCGTCACTTAGATTAACCACCACAGAAGACCCTCCGGTCAACACTGCCTTTGAGATCTTGTCCTTTGAAAAATTCACTGAGAACAGACTTATATTTTTCTTAAGTTCAGATATTACTTCGTTGGTCCATTCATTAACCAACTCTTCTGCCTCAAAAGGCATCTCTTTCTTGGTCATCTGCTGCTTGGTCTCTTCAGCTTCCTGAAAGCTCAGTCCCTGTTTGTTCATTATTAATTCGGTAAGCCGGATGCCACCCACCGGAATGTCTCTTGTGAATATCGGCACCCCTCCCCTGACTACGCTGAAGTTTGTAAATGCAGCACCTATGTTGATCAGCGCCGTGGTCTTGTCCGACGTTCTATAGTTAAGTTCATACATGTTGCCCAGAGCAAATATGTCCACATCAGCTATGACCGGGTTCAGACCAGCGCTGCGCACCATGGAGACATAGCTCTCTATAAAATCCTTCCTCACCACAACAACCAGAACCCTTACTTCTCCTTCCGGCGTTTCCCCCGGCAGGACCTGATAATCGTAATTGATCCTCTCAATGTCCTGGTTCATCTGCTGGCTCAGTTCCCACGGGACGGATTCAGCAAGTTCATCATCAGACATGGGACTTAGATTGAGCGTCCTGAGAATTACTGAATTCCCAGACAGTGAGATCACTGCATTCTTGCTTTTTACCTCTGAACCCTTAATAAGTTCAAACAAAATACCTGATACAGTATCAAAATCCTGTATGACCTTACCTTTTATAGAATCAGGGGGCAGCGGAGTTTCGGCGATGTTTTTAAGCTGGTAACCGTTACGGGTACTTTGCAGTTCAACAAGTTTTAAACCGGATGAACCAATGTCCAGACCCACAACGTCCTTGTTTTTTCTGAAAAGATTACCGAAGATCAATCTTGTTCTCCATAAACCATCACTGGCTAATACTGAATATACACCCCATGTAAGCAGAGAAATCTAACACACTGGAATTAACAATTCAATAGATAAATTTAAATAAATAAAAAATTCCTATTCGTAATAGTAAATTTCCACCTCTTTGGTAAAAACCACGTCGGGGTTGGACTCAAACCCGACCGTGAAAAACACACTTTCTTCAGGCAGAAGGACTTCAGACTCAAGCTCCTCAGTGGCACTGACTGATTTTATCTCAATAACCTCGCCATCTTCATTTTTCAGAGTAATGACCACAACAACTGAAGAAACGGACTTAGTGGAAATGTTCGTCAGCGCACCGTGATATTCAAGTTCACCGGTTTCATCGACCATTTCCATCATGGGTCCGTCCAGTACAACGGACCTCTCCGCAGTGCCATCACAGCCTGACACCACCAGAACAAATAACAGAAGTGACAACAGCGCAGCCAGGTTCTTCATTTCTTTTCTTCCTTTCTTAAAGCCACCTTGGAAATTGAAATAACGTTTTCCACCGGCTCTGCCTCCTTTGGCTGCTTTAAGCTGCTCCTGTCGCCGCCATCGGAGTGATCATCAATAATGTCTCCAAGGACCCTGTGCATGATCTTCAGCGCCCCTATGGAATGCTCCTTAAGATAACCTTTATCAACCAGCACCTCTTCCTTTTTCTTTCTTGTAAATAAATAAAGTATATACGCCTGATTATTAAACACTATCAACATCGCAACATAAAGCAGAAAATTATCCAGAAAAACCCGCTTGAGAATCGTCATATTGTCGGCACTGATCTTTACAAGGCCAAACGGCTCAGACTGACCACGCGTTATGAACGGAACCGTAACGGAGATCAAACCCTCTTTGCTTTGCACTGAATATCCCGCGTCCGGATAAAAATCATTATGGAAATAACCCTTGACGGAACCTCTGTCCACGTCCTTTTTGAACACGACGCTGAAAAATTCAGGGGAAAAATCCAGTACGTTGAACAGCTTCTTGCGTCCAAGCCTTTCATCAAGAAAAAGGAAAAAGTCATCGCTTGTGACCTCTTTCCCTGTGCTGGCATGCTGTCCTGCATCGGAAAAATAAGCGCCCGCCTGATCCCCTATGGTCTCAGCAACGGACCTGGTCTTGTTTATAAACTCCTCCCTTGCGTTTGAGAACTGAAAATAGAACACCGCCCCTATAAGCAGCAGAATAACCAGCTCAACCAGGACCACCCTTCCAATCAGCTCAATGTTTCCTTTTATGCGCATTTCATGAACTCATTCAGAACCTTCTTCAGTTCCTCACTCTGCGAATGGCGCAGCAGCATAAAGATCATGCCGCTGAAATCCTTCTTCATATCATTATCAAGGTTTCTGTGAAGCTTGATTATCAGTTTTTCTTCCTTACTTAACAGCTCAAGGTTTGTCTTGTCTATGCCCTGCTTCTCCATAAACCTCTCCAGCCTTTCTCTCTGAGCCACGTTCCAAAGCTCCTCGGCATCAGCCCTTAAAAGACGAGAAAGCTGCTCACATCTTTCATAAGACGGAGCATCAACCTTTCCAGTTTCAAGCTGGTGGATGAACACGCTTGAAACGTTGAGGCTTCGCGCTAGGTTCTCCTGAGTGATGTTGTTTTGTTTTCTCTTGTTTTTAAGGTATTCAGAAAATCTCATATATGACCTCCGGAGTCAGTATTTACACAATTCACCTGAACTGCGCCGTGTTGTTACATTCCTTGATAATTATACACCAGTTCACTTAACAATGACAAATTAACAATATTATAAAAAACAAGGTTTGTGCCCGGAGGAGGAATCGAACCACCGACACGAGGATTTTCAGTCCTCTGCTCTACCGACTGAGC
>CAZUNK010000001.1:0-5280 GCA_964622285.1 uncultured Spirochaetia bacterium | reverse complement strand
AGGATTCTATTGCGGACTTAATTATTGGTATTCCACCTCCTACGCTTGCTTCAAAACCCACTGCCAGTCCTTTTTTTGAAGCTATATCTAAAATCTCTTTTCCATGATGTGCAATCAGCGCCTTGTTTGCTGTAACTACGTGCTTTCCTGCCTTTAGCGAGTCAATCACGAACTTCTTTGCGACCGTGGTTCCACCCACAAGTTCTATTATTATGTTGATATCTGGATCATTTATAAGTTCGTAGGCATCTTTTGTGAAAAGTCTCTCCGGTATCTTTACGGCTCTTTTTCGTTTAGGAGCAATGTCTGCGATCTTGACCAATTTTAGATCAAAAGGCCTTCTTTTCTTTATGAGCTTTAAATTGTTTTTCAGCACTTTGTACACGCCCGTGCCTACGGTTCCAGCTCCTATTAATCCCACGTTTATTGAGTTCATAGACAACTCCTTAAAATTTCTGTGAATTTGGTATTATACATAAGTTGCCAATCTTTTGGCGTGAACTGCAAAAATCTTTTTCCCGGGATTCATCAATGTTTTTAAGTTTGACATAATCCCTATTAGTTCGTAGCATTAACGTTCCTGATATAAAAAGGGGCTGTAGCTCAGTTGGGAGAGCGCATGAATGGCATTCATGAGGTCGAGGGTTCGAATCCCTTCAGCTCCAGTTACTCGCTGCTATGAATCTCTGCTAAAATAGAATTACCTAAGCAGTTTGTTGTTCGGCCTGATGAACAATCTCCTTTCTTCCGTTCTGCCACTGAGTAAGCAGTGTTCTGTGTCCTATCTGTGAACCGGATCTCTGCTCAATTTCAAAATTGCCGTAAAAGGTGCAGAACCTGGAATTAACTACCTTGTTCATCAGTACCTCTTCATCAACCGAACCTGTTTCCGTGATAAATTTTTCCAGGATGATTCCCATGTTGAAAGGCTGCGCTGAAACGTAATCAGGGGTCTGATGAAATTCATTTTTATAAAGATCTGTAAACTGTTCCGACGTTACACCGAAGTCAATTTTGTGCTCAGCTATTGGTTCCCACTGTGTGACTGAAAAAAATCCTTCAGCATTTTTCTGCAGGCGGTTTTTAAACTCCTCAATTCCCGCAGCTACAAGGCAGGAGCAGTATCCTTTTAGATGCTTTGCGAATCTCAGGTCGTCCTCAAAACGGCCCATGCCCAGTACGTATTTTATATTTTTCAGTCTGAGATGCTTTGCAATGTCAGTGAAATTCTCTCTTCCGCTTTTGTACTTGAAGGTTTCATGACTGATTCCAAGCCGTTTACAGATGCCCACGGCACCTTCTGCGGCTGAGGTTGAAAAACCGCTGTCTTCCGCAAAGGCTATTGCCACCGTTTTGACGTTTTTATCCCTCTGCCCAATGAAATTCAGGAAGGGTTCAAAGTAACGACTTGCCGGTGCTATTGCCGATACGACTTTTTTAAACTGACGGTTTGTTATCTCATCCGATGAGCCACCGTGATTCCAGAGCACTCTGTTATAACGTTCAGACACCTCAGCTGCGGCAATGGTCAGGGTGCTTGAGTACGGACCAAAAAGTATGTCAACTTTATCTTCAACGATCAGCTTTTTGGTAATAAGGCTGGTGTTTTGAGGATCACTTTCATCATCGTAGTGTATAAATTCAATGGGGAATTTCTTTGCGTGTTTTTCCAGTAACAATCCCCCAGAGCGGTTTATTCTCTCCACCCATAGGAGAAATCCGTTGAACGACCCTCTACCCTGTATGCCGTATTTGCCGGATAAGGTTACAGATGAACCAACCCGAATGCTGTTCATTTTATGAAAGCAAGGCAACTGCCTTTTCTATTCTGTCCATGCCTTCTTCAATATTTTTAAGTGAAGTGGCATAGGATATTCTCAGGAAGTTTTCCTTTCCAAATGCTATACCAGGAACCACTGCAACTTTAGCAGTGTCCAGTAAAAACTCCGTGAAATCTATTGAGTTGTTTATTGTCTTTTCTTTGTATCGTCTGCCAATAAACCCCTCTATGCTTGGAAAAGCATAAAAGGCGCCCATTGGGTCAAAGCATTGAAATCCCTCTATGCTGTTAAGCCTTGTAACGATATAGTTTTTTCTGCGCTGGAACTCCTTCGTCCTGTCCTCTACAATTTTCTGAGGTCCGTTAAGTGCTTCTACTGCCGCCATCTGTGAAATGGAGGTAGGATTAGAAGTTGATTGTCCTTGAAGTTTTGACATTGCAGATATGACGTTTTTATCCCCTGCGGCATAACCGATGCGCCAACCGGTCATGGCATGGGATTTTGATAATCCGTTTACAAGAATTGTGGACCGTTTTGCTTCTTCGCTGAGCGTGGCGACAGGCGTGTGCTTTATATTGCCGTAGACTATTTTTTCATATATCTCATCGGAAATTATAGTAAGGTGGTTTTCAAGGCATATATCGGATATAACCTTTATCTCCTCCTCGTTGTAAGTGGAACCAGTTGGATTATTAGGATAGTTCAAGATAAGTGCCTTTGTGTTTTTATTTATCTTGGTTTTCAGGTCTTCCGGGTTGATCTTGAATTTGTTGTCTATGGAAGTTTCCAAAATTACCGGCCTGGCTTGCGCAAGGGCTATCTGATCAGGATAGGAGACCCAGTAGGGTGATGGAATGATAACCTCGTCTCCCTCCTCAAACATTGCCAGTGCAAGATTGTACAGTATGTGCTTTGCCCCACACGATACAGTAATTTCCTCTTTCCCATATACAAGCCCGTGTTCATTTTTTAAGCGATTGATGACTGCTTCCTTTAGCTCGTCAATTCCTCCAACGGCAGTGTATTTTGTAAATCCGTTCTGAATTGCTCTGATAGCTTCTTCTTTTACGTTTTCAGGAGTATCAAAATCCGGCTCGCCTGCGCCAAATCCTATAACATCTATTCCCTGCGACCTCATCTGCTTCACTTTTGTTGTGATGGAAAGCGTTGCCGATGGTTTAAGTTCCATTACTCTTTTTGAAAGTTTCATTACTTACATTCCTCTTACTTGAAGTTTTTCTTTTAGCTTTGTTTCCACTATCTCAGGGACAAGATGTTTGGCCGAACCGCCCAGCGTAATAATCTCTCTGATAAGAGATGAACTTATGTGAGAAAATTTACTGTCGGTTACCATGAAGATAGTCTCAATTGCAGAACTCAAAGTTTTATTAGCGTTTGCCATCTGCATTTCATATTCAAAGTCGGATACCGATCTCATACCTCTTAAAACGATCTTGTTTCCTGATCTTTCAACGTATTCAACAAGCAAACCCTCAAAGCTGTCCACCTGGATGTTTTTCTGACCTTTAAATATCTCTTGGATTATTGCCACTCTTTCGTCAGTTGTAAAAGTGGTTTTTTTAGACACGTTCCGGGCGACTGCGACCACGATCTTGTCAAAGATCCTTGACGCTCTGTCTATAATGTTCAGATGTCCCAGTGTAAATGGGTCAAAAGACCCGGGATAGACCACAGTTTTGCTCATTAGTTCACGTTCCGGAAAAAGCTGATGTTTGTACCACCATAGTTTTTTGTATCAAGAGTAAATTTTGGATCAGAAAATTCAAATGACCGGTTGTGTTCCACAACTACTGTTCCAAATTGATTCAGCAGACAACTTACGTGCGATACAAGTTCGGGAACATTTAATTTCGCATACAGGTCGTAAGGTGGGTCTATAAAGATCAGATCAAATTTTTTGTTTTCTTTAGTAAATTTTTTAACGGCTTTGTTAAAGTCATCAACGTGGGTCTCACTCAAATTTTCAAATCCGCAGACCTTGATGTTCGCTTTCAGTGTTTTTGCCGTAAACCTTTGCTTTTCAACAAAGGTTGCATTGGACGCGTTCCTGCTTAAAGCCTCAATTCCGAGGCTTCCCGATCCTGAAAAGAGATCCAGTACCGAAAGTCCTTCCAAGTTGCCAAGTCTGTCAAATATGGACTTTTTAATCCTGCCGGTGGTGGGTCTTACATTGCCGTTTTTTGGCATTTTCAACTTCCTGCCCTTTGCTATTCCAGTTTGAATCTTCATCTCAATCCATATTATGATAGCATATTTGTTTGGTAAAATTAGATGTTCATGAAAAAATGGGGTTGTTGATCATTTTTGTATCAATCCTTCAAATATAATAGCTCACAATATCCCATGCCAACGATTGATTTTTCTGCACTCCCGACTCCACCCTGAATGAGGACCGGGCCGAATAAATTGAAAAGCAGGTAAAAAATAAAAAGGAATCAGCACTTTGTGGTCTGCCGTATTTGATATTAAGTGATATAATAATAAATAGCGGTGAAGGTTATGGTCGTATATGAAAAAAGAATTACTCTTGTTATTGAAGGTCCTGTAAAAAACCATGGACACTTAGAGTTGTCGGTTTTTTCGGAGAAAGTCAGACATTTTTTTGATCTGCTGAACGGCAGTGTGAAAGAGAGTAACAATAAAGGGGTTTTATTCCATGTTGTCAATCTTCTACATTCCAGTCCGGCGACAGTGGAATGTCAACTAACAGGAGACAACATTAGTGAGTGTGTTGCTGTTTATGACGATATAGACGCAAAGCTAATGCGTGTAAAAGAGAAGAAAACCAGTAATTTTTCTGACCGTGCTTTGTCTACAATTGAGCAACTTGTAAAGGTTGACCCTGACAAAGTTGAGCGACTTGAAGTGCAATTTACGGAAAATGGAACTGTACATAAGATATATAAACTGGATGACGAGTTTAAAAATCATTTAACTAATGCTCGGCGCGAAGAAGAAAGGGTTATAAGTACAATTGACGGCAAACTTGAACAGATTAACATTCACAACAAAGCAAACACATTTAGAATATACACTCCTTTACCAGTTTTATCTTATGTTAATTGCAAGTTTTCGCAGGAAATACTTGAGAAAGTGCAATCTTCTCTCGGAGCTTTTGTTTCGGTTTCCGGTGAATGTTTTTATCGTCCTGATATGGTGGTTCCCTACAACATAGAAGTCCAGACAATGAAAGTTCTACCTCCAACTGATAAACTTCCCTCTCTGAGAGATATTTATGGTATGGCTCCCGATTTAACGGGAGACAAAACGTCCGAGCAGTTTGTAAGGGAGATACGCAACGAGTGGGACAGGGACATTCAGTGAAAAGCAAACTCATCTGTTGGGATACATCGGTTCTGATTGAATGGATCAAAGGTGAGGGGAAAGTTAACGATAAACTTCAGAGAGACAGGATTAGCAAAATCAGAACCGTTGTTGAGTATGTAGAAAATAATTCTTGTAAGATAGTGTTTTCAAC